>JBKPDM010000354.1:0-16827 GCA_046727895.1 Pseudomonadota bacterium
GGCCTGAACTCGCCCTCGAGGGGGAGATCCACGACGCGGCTGCGGACGGCGGTCACCTGCATCGGTCAGCCCTGGATCGCTCCGCCGAAGGTGAACGCGCCGCTGAAGAAGCGCGACATTATCAGGTAGAGGACGATCACCGGCACGGAGAACATCAGCGAGAACGCGGCCAGCTGGCCGAAGTCGAAGAACCCGTGCGAGCCCATGAAGTTGTAGATCGCGATCGGGCCCGGCTGGTCGTTCGGGTTCGAATCGAGTACGAGCGGGACGAGGAAAGCGCCCCACGCGTTGATGAACGTGTAGATCGCCGTGACCGAGACGCCGGGGAGCGCGAGCGGCAGCACGACGCGGACGAGCGTCTGCAGGGTCCCGCAGCCCTCGAGCTGGGCCGCGTGCTCGAGCTCGCTCGGAACCGCCTCGATGAAGTTCTTCATCAGCCAAATCGCGAACGGCAGCGACGTGGCGGCGAGGAACAGCGACGTCGTCAGGAGCGAGTTGAGCCAACCGAGCTCGACATACAGCTGGTAGACGGGGACGAGCAGCATCGTCACCGGCAGGCCCGCGGCGAACAGGATCGCGAAGAGGAATGTCCGCCTGAGCGGCACGTGCCGCCGCGAGAGCGGGTACGCGGCGAGCGCGGCAACGGCGGTCGTGATCAGTGTCGTCATCCCCGCGAGGTAGAGGCTGTTGCGGAACGAGTGCAGCGCGCCGCCCGCGACGACGGCGTGGAAGTGCTTGCCCGTGAGGTGGTGCGGGAGCTTGATCGCCCAACCCGGGTCCGAGTCGACCGAGGCGAAGAACATCCAGAGCATCGGCAGCAGGAAGGCGACGCCGAGGACGACCAGCGTCAGGTTCGCCGCCAGCCCGGCCCGCGAGATGCGCCGGTACTGCACCTCGATCAGCTCCGAGCGGTCGACCGGCATCGCGCTCATACCGCGGTCCTCGAGGCGCGGACGAAGACGACGGAGAAGAGCGCGCCGATCACCACGAGCACGAGGGCGATCGCCGTCCCGTAGCCGAGCGAGTAGAACGTGAAGGCCTGCTGGTAAACGTAGAGTGGTAGCGTCATAGTCGCCACGCCCGGCCCGCCCTGCGTCATCGCGTAGATGAGCGTGAACTCGGACAGGTTGAGCAGCGTGACGAGCAGCAGGCTCGTGACGATCGTCGGCCGGAGGAGCGGCAGCGTGACCGAGAACAGCCGCCGGATCGCCGACGCGCCCTCGAGCACAGCCGCCTCGTCCACCTCCGTCGGCAGGTTCCGTAGCCCCGCCGAGTAGACGAGCATCGAGAACGCGACGTTGCGCCACAGGTTCGCGACCGACACGATCAGCAGCGGCGCGGCGACGAGGAAGTTCTTCTCTGGCTGCCCGGCGATGATCGCGAGCGTGCCGTGCGCCTGCGTGAACGCGTACCAGACGAGCGCCGCCGTGATCTCGGGCAGCACCCAGACGGCCACCACCACCGCGCCCACCGACAGGCGCACGGCCGGGAGCGCGTGCCGCATCAGCAGCGCGAGCACCATGCCGAGCACCGACTGGCCGACGATCGCAGAGGCGACGAGGAACACGACCGTGATCCGCACGGAGTGCCAGAAGACCGTGTCGTGCGCCATGCGGCGGAGATTCGTCAGGCCAGTCCACCAGTAGTCGTTGGCGTTGATCCCGACGAGCTGCAGGTTCGTGAACCCGAGGTAGACCGCGTACCCGATCGGGAAGACGAAGAGCACCCCGAGGAGGGCCGCGCTCGGCGCGAGGAGAAGCAGGCTACCCCATTGGAACGTTCTACGATCCTGCCTTGCACCGAATGGGCGACTCTCCGCCACGCTCACCGGCTCGACCTTCCCCTCTATCGCTCGCCGTTTGGGACGTTCCAAAGCAGGTCTCGGATTCAAGCGCGTCCGCCAAGCGAATGTCAAGTCACGACCGTCACGAGCGCCGGAGCCGGAACGGCGCCGTCGAGCGCCGCATCACGAGCCTGGGCTCGAGAATCACCTGCACCCGCTCGTCGGCGATCCCACCCTCGATCCGAGCGAGCAGCAGCGCGGCGGCGCGCCGCGCCAACTCCTCCCGCGGCTGGGCGACCGTGGTCAACGAGACGCGCGAGGGCCCCGCCAGCGCGATCTCGGCGCCGTCGACGACCCGAGCAGCTGCTGGAGCCGCGTGCGGATCTCGATGTCCCTACCGGAGGTAGGCCGGCCGGTCCCAGCGGAGGACGTGCTCGTCGGCGACCCACGATGCCCGCCGCGGCGAGCCCGACTCGACAGCCGTCGAGCCAGGCGGCGTCGGTCTGTAGCTCGACGAGTCCACTCGAGGCGTAGGCGATCCGCCGGTGGCCGAGCTCAGCGAGATGCTCGACCCCGAGCGCGAGGCCGGCCCGGTCGTCGACGGCGACGCAGTCGGCGAGGTCGGTCCAGCAGCTGACGACCACGAGCGGCGCACCGGCGGGAGCCTCGAGCAGGACGGCGGGGTCCCCGCTGTACTGCAGCATCAAGATGCCGCCGACGCGGTGCTCGAGTAGGGAGGCGATCCGGATCCGCTCGCTGGACGGCACGCCGTCCGTGTTGCAGATCATG
Organism: Pseudomonadota bacterium; assembly: GCA_046727895.1. Classification (GTDB taxonomy): domain Bacteria; phylum Pseudomonadota; class Alphaproteobacteria; order Geminicoccales; family Geminicoccaceae; genus DATAOG01. The sequence continues at coordinate 2,573 of JBKPDM010000354.1, forward strand.
GTCGCGTAGCCGCAGCGCGCGAGGTTCTGCTCGACCAGCTTCGCGAGCTCCGAGTAGAACGGGTTCCCGAGGTCGCCGAAGACGACGCCGATCATGTTCGTCCGCCTCCTGACGAGATGGCGCGCGACGAGGTTCGGCCGGTAGCCAACGCGGGCGATCGCCTCGAGCACGCCCTCGGTCTTCGGCGACACGTGCACCGCCCCGCTGACCACGTTCGACACGGTCGACTTCGAGACGCCTGCCGCCGCGACGTCGCGGATCGTCGGCTGCGGCTGGCGTTTTGCAGTCATCGCTCGCGCGTCGCCGCGGGCACCCGCCGCTCGAGCGCGTCCCGAACGACCGCGAGCACGGTCTGGACCTCGTCCTCGATCATCCGCTCGCCCTCGGCACGGGTCGCCCGCCACGGGTCGCCCGCCACGGGTCGTGCTCCTCGGGCAGGAGGAAGCCCGGCGCCGGATCGCCGTCGAACGCGGCGCCGTCGATGATCCTGAAATCCTGGTAGCGGAGCGGCTCGTCGCCCGCGGGGAGATCGGAGAGGCGAATGGATTCCTCCTCGAGCGCGAGCATGATCGCCGTCTCGGCCTTGCCCGCGTGCCCGGGTCGGCGTCGGGGGCCGCGCCTTCGGCCTGCCGCCAGACGGAGAAGACAGGGCAGTAGACGACGCTCGCGCCGGCCGCGTCGGTCTCCTCGAGCGCGAGCCGCCGCAGCGTCCGCTGGTGGTTGACGCGCCGTGGCCGTTGACGAGTGCGATCACCCCGAACGGGTCGCGCTTCAGCTGCCGGGCGACCTCGCGGACGGCGATGCCGAAGGCGCTCTCCTCGAAGTAGACGCTCTTGACCGGGTTGGCGGGGAAGTCCATGCCGACGATGCGCTCGCCGTCGCCGAACCCGATCGCGCCGAGCGACTGCGGCCCGCCGCCGGGCGGCCGCACCGTCTCGGTGCCTGCGTAGACCGTCGGGAAGACGACACCGCCGAAGGCGGGGGCGGCGCGGACGGCGACGTGGTGAGCGTGGAGGCCGTCCGTTCCGAGCGGCAGGTGCGGCCCGTGCCATTCGATCGGGCTGATCGGGACGAAGATCACGGGGCAACGCTCACGGTTCTCGACCACCTCCGCCGGTGTCATCAGCTCGTACTCGACCCTACGCACTGCGTCCTCCTCTCACTCATCGCTGAGCCCCTCCGGGCCGCTCATGATCAGCTCTTCGATCACGTCCGCGTCGCACGAGTTGTGGTCGTAGCTTGCGACGACACGGCCGTGGTACATGACGGCGTTCTCGTCGACCACCGGCAGGATGTAGCGGATGTTGTGGCTGATGATCAGGACGGTGCGCTGGTGACCGACGCCGGCACGGCGAGGTCGAGCATCTCCTACCCTGCAGCGACGATGATTGCCGGCCGCCGCGTGGTCGTCGGCGGGCCGCCGCCCCTTCCGGCCCAATGCTACGAACTCCGCGTTCATCTCCGGCCAGAGCATGCCGGAGGGGGTTGGTCGTCCCAGCGGGCGATCATGGCGTCGTCTCGGGCGGCGACGAAGGGGCCGAAGAACGGGACACAGGCCTCGTCGAGCGCCTCGCTGCCGGTGACCTGGTAGCCGCCAGCGGCCGGTCGTGGTCACGGCCGTGGTGTTGAGTGCGTATGCCGTCGACGTACTGCCGGACTTCTTGCCTGTCCCAGACCCGGACCAGCGTGTGCCAGCTGGCAGTGATGGGGACCGCGGTTCGGGAACACGCTTGTTGTTAAACAGCACGTCCGGGTGGGACGTGGACGCCGACGGGGCAAGGGAAATATAGGGCCCAGCGCATGGCCGACGCTCCAATCGATGCTAAATGAGTGAGATGAGGGGTAGCGCAGCTCGGGCTTTGCTGCGCCGGTCGCCCGATCTGGGAGCGACGCGATGCCCAAGATCATGCTTTTTGCAGCTATCGTGGGAGCGCTAGCAATGGTGCCGCAGCGAACTGAGGCGAATGACCGCGGCTTCGGTTCCTTCGGTTCTCGCCATTTTTCAGGGCATGCCGGCCCGCAGCTGCAGCTACGACACCATGGCCTCGATCTCCACCAAGGTGGCTTCTTCGGGAAGCCTCAGCCTTTCGAGACGCGGCCCTTCGGTCATTTCGACCGCAGAAGTTTCGGCCTCAAGTTCGGGATGTTCCATGCTTCGAGCCGCGACATTTCCGCCGCTTTGGACAGGGCGGCCTCGTGCTGAAGTTCGGCAACGGCGCCTTTTTGCTCAGGTTCGGGGACAAGCCGCTTTTCAAGCCTGATGACTTCGGCGACAGGCATCAACATCAGGGGCCGTTCTTCGGGTTCGGTGAGCCTGGCCCGTTTAGGTCGTGGCACGACAGGGACTTTGCCTTCAGAGATTGGCACGGGGTTCCTGGGCACCAGGAGAGCATGCCGGGCTTACAAGGCGATCAAGGTGGCGGGCTGCACCGTGGCGCGCCACCAGAAGCACTCCTCAGACAGCTCGAGCAGATGGGCTTTCGATACGTGCCAGAACTTCTGCGCAACCGGGATCGCTGAACACAGCGCCGGGTTCAGCCAGCCCTGCCGGCCACCGCGTGTTTCAGGCGCTTTGGGAAGCGCGCGAGCTATTACTCCACCACCTTGATGGCAAACCAGGTCTGGCTGTCAGCCTCGACGTTGAGCGAGGCGCCGGCAGATTGCCAGACCGACAGCTCGAAGACATCGCCTGCGGTCACCGCCAGCGCGGGGCTTGCGAGGTTCTGACCCGCGAGCCCGGCCACGCCATGCCTCGCCATGGGCTGACCCGGGAAGGCCGCGCTATTCTTCGTGATCAGCGCCAGGCGCTCGCCGGTGGCGCTGCTCTGCCATCGGATGTTGCCGAGCAGTCGGACCCGGCTCACTCCGCTCGGCACAGTGAGTCGGGTCGGTTTGCCGTCTCAGAAGCCCTCCGTGTCGAACTCGGTTGCGTCCCACCGGATGACTGTATCCGCGTTATCGGCGACCGGCTCGTCGGCGGTGAGCCTGACCAGGGCACCCCGGAAAGCCGCAAACTCGATGGCCACAATGGCGAACCAGGTCTGCGGGTCCGCCTCGACGTCCAGGCTGCCGCTGGCGTTGTGCCAGACCAGGCACTCGAAGTAGTCCCCGTCGGTGACCGCGATCGGGGCCGAGGTGAGCGCGATGCGGGCGCGGCTGTTGCTGTCGGTCGGCCCGAGGTAGCCGGGGAGGCGTCGACCTCGACGCCGTTCTTGAGGATCTCGACCCAGCGGTCGCCCGAGGAGCTTGGCCCCCACTGCACACAACACAGCACCTGGACCCGGGTGATGCCCTTGCCCGCGGGCACCGTGAGCCGGGTTGGTTGAGCCACCACATCGGCGAAGCCATCGGTGTCGTAGACCTCGCTCTCCCAGGCGAGCGTGGTCTGCACGCCGCTCGCGATCGCGACGTTCGTCGTGCGCTTGATGAGCGCGCCCTTGAAGACCGGAAAGCCGCCCCCACCGCCGGCACCACCGGTGCTCGCGAAGTCGGGCGCGACCGCGGCGATGTTCGTGCCGTCGCCGTAGAGGAGACGCCGCTGGCCGGCGGTCAGAACGACCTGGGCGCCGCCACCGGTGGTCACCGCCACATCCTGTCCGCTGGTCTGCCAGACGATCGGATCGTCGGTCACGCCCTTCAGCCGCAGCAGCCAGGCGCCGGACAGGTCGATCTCGGTGAGGCGCAGGCGGATGGTCGCCGTGAGCGCCTCGGTGATCTTCTCGGCATCGATCACGTCGCCCGGATCGAGCCTCAAGAAGGCAAGCGGAAGGAACAGCTCGAAGGAATCGCGCTCGACCCAGGCCGAGGCGAGGATCGCCCAGGCCGCCCGCTTGGCCTCATCGTCGGTCATCACGACCGGCAGCTCGAGCACCCGCTCGTTTCTGGTCGGCGACTTGCGAAGCTCGTCGATCCGACCCTGCAGCTTGGCGATCGTGCTCTCGGTCAGGTCGAGCTCATAGCGTAGCGTCCGGAGGCTCTTCTCCTCGGGCGCATCGAACACGCGCTCCCAAGCGATCCCTGCCTTGCCGGCGACGTCGGCGAGCCAGCTCGAGAGGTCCGCGATCACCGGCGCCGCCTCGAGCGCCGCCCGGGTCAGGTTGGCCGAGACCACCTGGGCCAGCGTATCGAGCTCGGTCCGGGTGCGCTCGGCATCCCGCACCAGGTGCTCGTCAAGGACGATGCCGAGGTCGCGGGCGCGCTCACGCATCTGGTCCAGCGCGCCGCTGCCATCGCTCAGCAGGTTGACCAGCGCCACGCCTTCGGAATCGAACAGCTTGAAGGCGAGCCGCACCCGCTCGGCAGGATCCTCGATCCGGGCGAAGGCGTCGGCGACGTCCGCCAGCAGATCCTCGCTCCGGCGCAGGTGGCCGTCCTGGTCGCGCAGCGTGATGCCCATGCTCGCGAGCGCATCCTTGGCCTCGCCTGTGCCCTGCGCCGCCTCCGCCGCGCGCCGGGTGAAGCGCTGCAGCGCCACGTCGAGGGTCTGCTGCTCGACCCCGGAGGCCTTGGCGGCGAAGCGCAACTCCTGCAGGGCCTCGACCCCGACCCGATCTTGTCCGCGGTCTTGCCAATGGCATCCGCGGCCGAGATCGAGCGGTTCACGAGCGCGGCGAGGCCGCCGACCGTAGTCACGCCGGCGAGCGCGCCACCGAGCGTGCGGATGCCGGCACGCAGCAGCTCCGCCTGACGGCCGAGGTCCTTGAGCCCGCCCGAGGCGCGCTCGCCCGCGCTCTCGATGCGCTTCAGGCTCTGCTCGCCGCTCTGGCCGACCGAGACCAGCTCGGCCTTGACCTGGCCGCCGCCCTCGACCGCCAGGCGGATGGCATATGTTCTGTAATCGCGCATCGCGGGTCAAGCTCACCCCTGGTTGTTCCTGCCGGGGCCAAGGTTCTGTCCGTGGATCGCGGCCCACTGCGGGCGGGGCGGGCCCTGACGGCAAGGGTTAGCCAGGAACGGAAGTCGATAGAGACTCATCGAGCGGCGCTTGGGCGTGCTTGAGGTCGGGGGTATCGAAGCCCTCGGTGAACTCCGCCGTTGACAATCCACCGTGGTGAGCTGGTACGGTAAGGCGACGCAACCGTACCGTTTGGTTGGCGGGACGGGCGGCGGGCTCGAGGAGGCTGAAAGTCAAGCGCCGACAGGGAAACTGCTAGTAGAGAGAAGGGCTCGTGAGCACGGAAGAACCCAAATTCGATCAAGATGTCATCCAAAGAACACGCAGTGCGCGATTGCTATCGATTGCCCCAACAAGGATAGAGCAATGGCGCTCGGATTTGGCCCGCGAGATCCGCGCCTCGATGAACTCGGGGGACCATTGGGACGAGCTGGCCGAGAACGAGCGGGTGCCCTGGCTGCATTTTGCCGATCGGGTGACCAAGGGCCTGATTCGACGTGGTTATCCGATTGAGTCGTTCCTCGAGCGGAGGTCGTAGAATTCGGGGAGCGTCGACGGCGGGACGCTACGGAGCGATGGGGTATCGGAAGGTCCGGCTGAGCTTGCCATTGGCGTGAGCTGCTCGAGCAGGAAGGTCGCGAAAATTCTTACCCGGGATCTCTTGCAAGCTGCTCAGTCCGCATGATAGCGAGCCCGGTCCAAGCCGACGCGCGACTCTTGCGCCAGGCGGAGCGGTGATCTGCCGTCAGGCCGCTGCATGTAGCGCAGCTCCGATCGTGTCAAGCGCCGCTACGAACGACTGGCCTCGCTGACCCATCGCGGTGAACTCGCTCCTGGCCGCGATCAGGTTGCGGTTAGCGGCGTCCAGCCGGTCTGATTGAACCCCAGCAATGTAGAGTGCAATCAAGGGCTCGGATCGGAGGAAGGATGCCGCGTCACTAACCACGAAGAAGCTCGACCGCACGATAGCAATGACGTCGGTTGGCCTCGGAAAGCCGCCATTTCACCGAACATCGCACCGGGCTTGTCGACCCGGGCGATGTGCCAGCCGTTCTTGCCTACGTCAACCGCACCCTGGATCAGAAACAGCAGGTGACCCGTCTTGGTGCCCTCGGCCAGCACCAGCTCGCCTTTTTCGAAGGTTCGGATTGGCGAGGCAGACAATCTGTCGAACACTGTTTCCAAGTCCACCATCGGCATCGGAGCACTCCTTGGGTCGTCGGTCACTTCTCACACCATCGAATGGTACTTCCTCGGAGCGCCTGGACTGTGAGCGGGTTCACAGCATATTGCCCCCTGCCCACGGTACTTTGAGATCTTCGTTCGGTTGTCAAACTTAAGGTAGAAGCTATGTATGAAACGTAGTGCGGTTTGCCGTGGTGGCAACTGATCGCACTCGGCCCAGATGCCGGTCCAACAGCATGCTCCTGGGCCCTCCGCGCGAAGATCGTGGCAGGATGCCGCCCCCGCTTCGGCCGAGTCGAGCCGCGGCACCGAAAAAAGTAATGCCCGCCAACTCTCTCGTCGGCTGGGCCTGGTTCGAGGCGGACGAAGAGGGGTCGCCAAGGTTTTTCCGGAATTGTCTGATATGAATTGGGTCAATCTGAGAAGGTCGACGGCCGCGGCCAAGGGTCGGCTCTGTGACCTGCAGCGGCCGAGTGCCAGCGGCGCCGCCACGGTCGAGCGTAGCTACAGCACTAAATCGCTCCGCGATAGATTGGTGTGGTTCACGGCTTGGGCCGCGCACGCTCGTCGGCCGGTGAGATCATCGTAAACAGCGAACGTCTTCCCGAAGATCGAGGTGTCAACCTCAACCCGGGAGGCGTTTGCCATGACCATCCGATCGATCAGCCCGCTGCGCCAGTGCATGATCGAGGACATGAACGCGCGCCAGCTCGGGCTCCACTCGCAGCGAAGCCACATCTACAGCTGCGAGCGGTTCGCCGCGTTCCTGAAGCGCTCGCCAGAGACCGCCACCGTCGACGATGTCCGCCGCTTCCAGCTGCACCTGATGCAGAGCGGCACGAGCATCTCCAATCGCAACCGCATCATGACCGGGGTGAAGTTCCTGCTCCGGGTGACGCTCAGGCGATTGGATCTGGCCGCCGAGATCTACCACCTCAAAGAGCCACAAAGGCTTCCGCTGGTCATGAGCCCGGAGGAGGCGAAGCGCCTCCTCGCCATGGCTGGCACCTCGAGGGTTCGCGTGCTCCTCAGCCTCGCCTATGGCTGCGGCCTGCGCGCCGGCGAGGTGGTGCGGCTCAGGGTCGGCGACATCGACAGCGCCCAGAGCATCATCCGCGTCGTGCAGGCCAAGGGGCGCAAGGACCGCCACGTCATGCTGCCGCCCGAGGTGCTCGATCTGCTGCGCCAATGGTGGAAGGAGCGCCCGACGCGCTACGAGACCGGCGTGCCGCCGGAGCAACGCTGGCTGTTCCCCGGCCGCAGGCCGGGCAGGCCGATCACCACCCGCCAGCTCGGTCGCCTGTTCCACGCCACGGCCGAGGCGGCGGGCAGCACACAAGCCGACACTCTCATGCCAGTTCGTCGAGCAGGGCCTTGTGTGCGTGCGCGAGGCGTTGAGTGAGGGCAAGGCCAGCTTCGACCCTCGCCAGGGCGCGGTCGGGGAAGCCGAGCAACCAAAGGGCCCGGGCCGAGAATAGTCGGCCCACGATGCCGGCGCGCTCCGTGGAGAGCAGAACGTGAGTTGGATCCTCCCAGGCCACGACCGCATCATCGATCGCGATGCCCTCGTCCAGCACCGCCATTGCGTCGCTAAGCTGGCCGAGGATGAACAGCGAAGTACCTAGAGCGCGCCGGGCCAGGGCGCGGCGAAGCGGCGACCCCTCCTCCTCGGCAAGCGCGACGAGCCGCCCGGCGAGATCATGGGCCCGCCGGAGCTCGCCCCGGATCAGAATGGTAGTGCCACAGGCCCCGCAAGACCGGAAACAGTTCGGCCGATCGGTCCAGTTGGTCGCACAGCGCCCAGGCCCGGCTGTAGGTCCGTTCAACCTCCGGAGCCGGATAGCCCTTGGTTGCCATCAACGGACCGCCGATCGCCAACCGGAGGGCCAACTCCTCCTCGAGCTGCTCCGGGGCGTCCGGTAGCGTCACGATAAGCTCCAACCCTTTGCTCAGGTGGGCAACGGCTTCCACGTTCGCGGAGCGGCCAGCGGCCAGCTCGCCGGCCCGGCGCCAGTACGGAATCGCCCGCGCCGCAAGACCCGCCTCCGTCAAATGGTGTGCCAGGACTTCCGGCCCGGTCTGGCCGGCGTCCGTCAGCCGCTCTTCGAGCACCTGGGCGATCCGGGCGTGCAGCTGCTGGCGCTTCGACTTGAGCAGCGACTGGTAGGCGGCGTCCTGGACCAGGGCGTGCTTGAAGCTATAGGTAGCATCAGGCGGCTGGCCGCGGCGGAAGACCAGCTCGGCGTTGACCAGCTGCTCGAGGGCGTCGCCCAGCAGGTTCGCGGAGATCGGCGCCACCGCGGCGAGGAGATCGTGGCTGAACTCGCGGCCAATGACGGCGCCGATCTGCGCCACTTCCTTAACGGGCGCCAGGCGGTCGAGCCTCGCCATCAAGGAGTCATGCAGGGTCGCCGGGATCGCGAGCGGCGGCAGGGGGCCGATCAGCGCATAGTGGTCGCCGGCGTCACGCAACAGACCCGATTCCAGCACCGTCTTGGTGAGCTCCTCGACGAACAGCGGCACGCCGTCGGTGCGCGCCACGATCTGATCCAGGACCTCGGTGGGCAGCGGCTTGTCGCCCCGTGACCCGCGCCACCAGATCGGCGCCCTGACGGCGGCCCAGACGACTCATGGCGAGCGTGGTGACGTGCGCTTGGCTGGCCCAGGGCGGCTGGAACTCCGGCCGGAAGGTGACCAGTACAAGGACCGGCAGCTGCCGAATGCTCTCGATCACCAAGCTCAGGAGCTCGAGCGTCGACGGGTCGATCCAGTGCACGTCCTCGTAGACAGCCAGCACCGGCTGCTCTGCCGCCAGGCCCGCGAGCTGGTCGACCAGCGCCTGCAACGTCCGTCGCTTTTGCACCTCCGGAGTCAGCATCAGCGCCGTGTAGCGCTCCCCGGTCAGCAGCCCGAGCAGGGCGGCGAGCAGGGGCAGGGCCTCGTCCAGCCTTTCGCTCGAGCGGGTGAGCACCGCCTCGAGCCTGGCGAGCTGTTCTGCCGGCGGGTCATTGCGGTCGATCTGCGCCGCCGGTTCCAAAAGGCCGATCACGGGGTAAAGCGCGCTGTTGGTGTGGTAGGGCGAGCAGTAGCAGCTGAGCGACGTGCACGGCTCGTCGCCCATGCGCTCGCGCAGCGCGCGGACCAGCCGTGACTTGCCGATCCAGGGCTCGCCCGCGATCAGCACCACCTGGCCGTCGCCGTCCTTGGCCCAGGCCCAGCGCTCGAGCAGGATGCCGAGCTCGTGCTCGCGCCCGACCAGGGGCGTGAGTCCTGCGGTGTGCATCGCTTCGAAGCGGCTCTTGGCGGTGCTGGTCCTGACCACCCGCCAGGCCCAGATCGGCTCGGCGAAGCCTTTGAAGCGCTGCGGCCCGAGGTCGGCCAGCTCGAACAGCCCGCCGACGAGCCGGCGCGTGGCCTGGCTGATGACGACGCTCCCCGCATCAGCCAAAGCCTGCAATCGTGCCGCGAGGTTCGGCGTCTCGCCGACCACTGCTTCTTGCTGCGCACCCGCCGTCGCCGATCAGCTCGCCGACCATGACCAGGCCCGTCGCAATGCCGACCCTGGCCGCGAGCGGCGCGTCTGCAGGTGTCGCCAGACCCGCTACGGCTTCGGTGATCGCGCGCCCGGCCCGAACCGCCCGCTCTGCCTCGTCTTCGTGCGTCCGGGGCCAGCCGAAGTAGGCGAGCACGCCATCGCCCATGTACTTGGCGACGTGCCTGCCCCAACGCTCGCTGCACGATCGCCAAGATGCCGGCCACGGCAGCGACAGCGTTCAGGCCCAAATCAACCAGCGCCGGCGCCTGGTCGGCAACGTGGGGGACGAGGAGTGCCAGGAGCGCTGCGAGGCCGGCGGCCGAGCTCGGCTCGGTCAAGCGGCTGCGTGGCCCGGAAGTGATATCGGCCATGATCGGATCCTCGGTTGTGGTGGACGTTCCAGAGCCGCCTGCGGCGGCTCCGACGAGAGTTCGTGCGAACCTTAGGTGCGAACCGCGACGGGTCGCAGCGGCGCGACGCAGGCGCGGCGACCGAGCTGTGGTGCCGGAAGCTGAGGCTGGCTGCGGCTTTCAGGCCGTAGAGTGCGACGGGTGGGTGCGAACTGCGAACCCGGAATCGCGCCAGCGAAATATCGCCGTGCGCCCCCCCGTATCAGTATTCGTCAAGTGAGGATCCAGATGAACTTGATTAGATCATCGATTTATACTTCTATTATGACTTTGACGAGCCATGGCATTGCCTGTCTATTACTAAGTTGTAGTGGGATTGATGGACGCGTTACAGGGCGCGTACTTGCGCCAGTCGCTGCGCGGCCCTCGGCAACGAAACAGCCCGCCGGGACGGGCTGCTACCGCACACGCTCTTCGAGCTTGCCGGACACTACAGCTTGTGATGGACGCTGTCAAGCAATCAAGATACAGCGGCTCCTCTCTCAACGACCGGGCCGACCGTAGCCCTCGCCTGACGCCATTTCGCCAGGTCGTCGAGCTGTCGCACGCTGCGCCACGCCATTTCGACGGCATCGGCATTCACCTGTGAGGGATCTCGTGCGTAGGCACGCACAGCTTGCTTAGCGTCCCGAAGTGCCTGCTGCCGCTCCGGCTTCCGCCTTGCCTGCATGTCGTCATCCTCAATACGGTTTCTCTTTGGCCAATTACAGATACGCGCGCTGCTTGACAGGCCCATGACGGCCACCGGCCGGATCGTGACGCTGTCATAGCACGTCGAGTATGGATTCGCTGGACTTCTGTGGCGCGCCTTGGGCCGACCATCGCTGGTCCACCGCCAGCCTCGTCACCAGGCGTTCCGAGCCGACCGCTCAGCGCCCGATGGCGGCTGCCAAGCCACCACACGAAGGCCATGGCCCCCGCTCGATCCCACCCCTGACCGGTTCGCCATGCCCCAAGTGGTCGCGCATGCGGCGCTACCAAACGGCATCGTCAGCGTCGCCGACCTCGAATCCTCGTAGGGCCGCCTGCATCGAGGCTGCCCCATCCCCGCGATTTCGTGCCTTGGCGCTTGTCGAACGCCTGCCGTCCGCGCCCGCCAACACCTGCGTCGCCGCTCGGGCGTCCGAGAGACCTGCACAAGTCCGGACGTCGTCAGCCCAGCTCGTCGACGGTACCGGCTATTCCAGCCTGGGCGGGCTACGCCAGCTTCCGGTCGATCGGATCAAGTGTGTCAGCGACGGGTTCTCGGCTGACCGGCTTGCCGGTTTGGGTCTTGCCAGGTACCATCAGTTGCGTGGCAAGCGGTTAGAGGGCGCCTGAGGTTGAAGCCGATGTTCTTAGAAGGCGGGCGCTCGCGCGCACGCTTGGCCTGAAGGCGTCCACGTGCACTCCGGCCTGCGCTACGTTGTCGGAAGCCCTGCCAGCAGCGAGCGGAAGAATCCCCATGTTCGCGCAGAGTTGCTGAGGCTCGTCAACTCTTATCTGCCCGTCGTGCTGGTGGCCAACCTGATCAACGGCGCCCTGATCGTCTTTGTTTTTTGGAGCGTCGCTGCCCGGCATCTGCTGATTGGCTGGTACGCGCTGCTTCTGCTCACTATCGCCATCCGGGCCACGTTGTGGAGTCGCTATCGGCGCAAGTCGGGGGCCCCCGGCCAGAGCGATCGCTGGGCGCGGCTCGCCACCTTCGGTTCGGGCACGAGCGGGATATTGTGGGGCGCGGCTGGCGCCATGTTCTTCGTGCCCCACTCGCCGACTCACGTTACCGTCCTGGCCTTCGTGCTGGGCGGCATGGGAGCCGGAGCGACGACCTCGCTCAGCGCGCATCTGCCGGCGTTCTTCGCCTATCTGATCCCGTCGGTTCTGCCGTTCGCCACTCGGCTCGCTGCCGTCGGTGATGCCGAGCATCTCGCTATGGCAGGCATGGCGCTAATGTACGTCGCGGCCCTGCTGCTGGTTGGCCGGCGAGCGCATGTATCCTTGGCCCAGTCGATTGCCCTGCGCTTCACAAACGCTGATCTGCTGCGCGTCGCCGCCATCGTCAATTCCTCCTTCGATGCGATCATCAGCATGACGCTCGACCGCAGAATCACGACTTGGAATGCGGCCGCCGAGCGCATGTACGGCCATGCCGCTCATGAGGTGATCGGCCAGTCGATCGAGATCATCGTGCCACCGGATCGCCTCGCGGAGTTCAGCGCGGTTTACGAGCGGCTCGGACAGGGTGAATCTGTCGAGCCGTTCGAAACCGAGCGCATGACCAAGGATGGCGGGCGGCTCGAGATTGCGCTCTCCCTGTCGCCGATCAAGGATCACATTGGTGCCGTGGTTGGGATCTCCGGAATTGGCCGGGACATCACCGAACGCAAGCGGGCGCAGAACGCCTTGCAAGAGAGCGAGGCGAAGATTCGGGCGATCGTGCAGATGGCCGTTGACGGCATCATCACCATCAGCGACCGCGGCGCAGTCATGACATTCAACCAAGCGGCGGAACGGATCTTCGGCTACCGGGCCGAGGAGGTCATCGGCCAAAACATCAGCATCCTCATGCCCGAACCTTTCCGCAGCGGGCATGATGGCTACATCGCCGCGTACCTCAAGGGAGGTGAGGCGAAGATCATTGGCATTGGTCGGGAGGTAGTCGGACGTCGCAAGGACGGGAGCACCTTTCCGATGGATCTCGCCGTCAGTGACGTGCGCCTCGGCGGCCGACGGATGTTCACCGGCATCGTGCGCGACATTACTGAGCGCAAGGACGCGGAGGAACGCACCCGCCGCCTCGCTCTGCACGATCCCCTCACCGGCCTGCCCAACCGAACGTTATTCCACGACCGCTTGCGGCATGCCTTGGCCGAGGCTCGGCGCCATGAGCGTCGAGTCGCGCTGCTGCTGCTCGATCTCGACCACTTCAAGGACACGAACGATACGCTCGGCCACACCGCCGGCGACCGGCTGCTGGCGGAAGTCGCCCGGCGTCTTGATGCCTGTGTGCGCGCGAGCGACACGGTGGCGCGCCTCGGCGGCGACGAGTTCGCATTGGTCCTGACCGAGGTGCCGAAGGCGGACTCCGCCGCCGTCGTGGCGCGAAAGGTAGTCCATATGCTGGCAGAGCCTGTCCGGCTCGAGGGCCAAGAGGTGCATACCGGGGCGAGCATTGGAATCACGATCTTCCCAGGCGACGGCGAGGACCCCGATCAATTGCTGCGCGGGGCCGATATGGCGCTCTATCGGGCTAAAGCCGAAGGACGCAACACGTACCGATTCTATGCGACCGCGATGGGCACCGAGGTCGAGGCACGCAAGGCACTCGAGCGCGACCTGCGCCGGGCGCTGAAGGGCGGCGAGTTGCAGCTCTACTTCCAGCCCCAGCTGGACCTCGCAGCGGGCAGGATCGTCGGGGGCGAGGCGCTCGTGCGTTGGCGGCACCCTAGGCACGGACTCCTGCGGCCAGCGGAGTTCATCCCCGTTGCGGAGACCAGCGGGCTGATCGTGCCGCTCGGCAGCTGGGTGCTGCGGGAGGCATGCCGGCAAGCCCGTGCCTGGCGAGAGGCTGGGTTGCCACCCCTTACGATCGCAGTGAATCTGTCCTTGGCGCAGTGCCGCAACGGCGACCTACGGCGCATCACCTGGCAGGCGCTGCGAGAGACCGACCTGGAGCCGGGCTGGCTCGAGCTGGAGGTCACCGAAAGCCTCTTCTTGAGCGGGGGGAACGGTCACATCGAGTATCTGCGGCGTCTGCGCACGCGCGGTGTCCGCGTTTCGATCGATGACTTCGGTACCGGCTATTCCAGCCTGGGCCGGCTGCGTCAGCTTCCGGTCGATCAGATCAAGATCGACCGCTCCTTCGTGGCGGGAGTTGGGCACAGCGCGGATGCCGAGGCAATCGTGCGTGCGATTATCAGGTTGGGCCACTCGCTCGGCCTGCGGGTCATGGCCGAAGGTGTGGAAACCGGCGCGCAGTGCGCCTTCCTTCAGGCCGAGGGCTGCGACGCGGCCCAGGGTTTCCACATTGCCAAGCCCTTGCCTCCGGGCGACTTCGCAGCTCTGTTCACGGCAAACCGAATCTCGGCTGTGTGATTGCGAGCAGCATCACACCCATCTTCGACAGTGGCCTTTGCTAAGTAGCTGAACGCGAACGGCGATCGGCGCCGCGACCGCGGCGTGGCACTACATCCCTGGGTGAGGATCAGTCGGCGGCGAGGGCCTGAACGGTCGGCGGCAGGGCGACGCGGGC
>JBKPDM010000355.1:0-12109 GCA_046727895.1 Pseudomonadota bacterium
GCCTCAGCGTCCCGCCGCTTTGCCCCACAGGGGCAGATGGCGGAGGCTGCGGCCATCTACCGCCACCGGGTCCTGAGGGGATTGGCGCCCGAGCGAGCGACCATGCGCTCGTCCAAGGCAACGCCCAACCCGACGAAGAACCGCAACTGAGAACGCGCGACTCACCGGAGACCTGTGTCGCGGCGGGCGCCTCTTCCCTGTGCCTGATATCGGTTGGCTCAGGGAGAGTTGAAACAGGGCTCCGGAACAGTGATCGGCACTGACGTTGAAGTCAGGCCCGGCCGCAGAATGAATCAGCGCACCTCAGGCGGACCCAACAAGCCGACTCAAGGCGTCGTCGTTTCCTCGACCTTCAGGTCGAACTTCTGCGCATCGAGCGGTTGGACGTTGCGCAGATCGGCTTGCTCGCGCGACATGCCGCCAAGTGCCACCCGGGTCGCCACGCCGATGTTGTGGATCATGTCGGCGATCTCCTGCTCGCCGTGCAACGGGTGGGTCGGGACCATGACCGTGCGGTTCAGGATGTCGAGCGAGCGCTGGCACATGTCCTTGGTGTAGCTGCGCCGGCAGTCCCGGTTGTCGGCCATCCGATAGGGGTTCATCGCGGTGTGGGCCGCGCCCTCGCCGATCAGAATCTGGTCCCACTCGGTGTAGTTGTGCCGCCCGGTCTTGCCCGCGATCACGCTCGGGAACACCTCGACGAACCTGGTCGCGGCCTCGGCCGAGGGCATGAGGTACATCACGTGGGTGGCGCAGTCGTGCTCCGGGCTGTTCATCGGCGAGGGCTTCAGGCCGAGATTGCCGAGATGCGCGGTGCCGGCCAGGATCCGCTTCTTCTCGGCGCGCATCGGCTCGATCATGCCGGGCAGGCGGTCGAGCTGCACGTTCAGCATCGCGCCCATGATCTCCGAGGCGCGCGCCCCGTTGCCGGCGAACGGCTTCTGCTGATCGCTCCGGCCCTGCCAGTAGAAGTGGCAGGGGTCGATCGCGCAGCGGACCCGCTCGGCGACCCGCTCGTCGTCGGTGCACACCGCGCCGCCTTCGCCCGCGGTCATGTTCTTGTAGTAATTGAAGGAGAAGGCGCCGGCGTGGCCGATCGTCCCGAGCTTTCGCCCCTCGTAGTCGCCACCCGCGGCCTGGCAGGCGTCTTCCAGCACCAGGAGGTCATGCTTCGCCGCCACCTCCATGATCCGGTCCATGTTGCAGGCGGCACCCCACATGTGCACCGGGATGACGGTTGTGGTCCGCGGGCCGACCGCATCGTCGATCGCCTCCGGATCGATCGTGATCGACTCGTCGACATCCACGATCACCGGGATTGCGCCCGCGGCGAGCACCGCCATGGCGGTCGCCATGTAAGTGTGCGCCGGCACCAGAACCTCATCGCCCGGGCCGATGCCGAGCGACGTGACCGCGGCGGTGAGCGCATAGGTGCCGCTGCAGGTGAGCGCGACCTGCGATACGCCGAGGTACTCGGCATAGCGCCGCTCGAAGCGCTCGCATTCACCGCCGACGCCATAGCGGAACAGGGCGCCTTTGCGGATTACCTCGGCGATCGCGTCGATTTCTTCCTGGCCCACGATGTACATGGCCGCTCTCAGCTCTGAGCAGCCCGGAATTCTCGCTTGGCGCGGGACGGGCTTCCGGGCAACGGCCTTTCCAGGAACCAAGGCCCCGTGCCAAGAAACGATGCCATAGCCGTGCGCCCGGAGCAACGCTCCGAGAGTGGTATGATCTGCGTCGGGCGGCGGTGGGCGTGGCATATGACGGGACGTGCTTTTGATGGGACGCGCCTTGCCTTTGTCGCCGGCTGCGCCACCTTCGATCTAATCGAGCGCCTTGTCCCTGGTCCGGAGCTGGCAACAGCGGTCTCCCTGATCGGAGGATCGAGCCGTGTTCACACTCAAAGTCAACGGTCAGACGCACGAAGTCGACGTCGAACCCGACACGCCGCTGCTCTGGGTCCTGCGCGACACGATCGGACTGACCGGCACCAAGTACGGCTGCGGGATCGCCGCCTGTGGGGCCTGCACCGTACACGTCGACGGCGCCGCCACCCGCTCCTGTCAGCTGGCGGTCCAGGACGCGGCCGGCAGCGCCATCACGACCATCGAGGGCCTGTCGGCGGACGGCAGGAGCCACCCGGTGCAGCGGGCCTGGCTGGAGCTGGACGTGCCGCAATGCGGCTATTGCCAGTCCGGTCAGATCATGGCTGCGGCCGCGCTGCTTGCCGAGACCCCCGCGCCGAGCGACGCGGACATCGCCGCCGCGATGACCAATCTCTGTCGCTGCGGCACTTACCAGCGGATCAGGGCGGGCGTGAAGCGCGCCGTCGAGCTCCAGAGCGCCTGAGGGAGGACGCGGCCATGACGATCGTCAATCTCAGCCGGCGCGCCTTCCTCGGCAGCTCGGCGATCGCCGCAGGCGGCCTCGTGCTCGGCGTCGGTCTGCCGCTCGTGGCCCGCGCCGGCGCTGCGCAGCCCGCGCAGGTGACGGCCTTCCTCAGGATCGCGCCCGACGGCAGGATCACTTTCTACAACCCGTTCATCGAGATGGGTCAGGGCACCTATACGTCGATCCCGCAGATCGTGGCCGAGGAGCTGGACGCCGATCTGGCGGCGTTCACGGTCGAGCAGGCCCCGCCGGGCGATGCTTACAAGGTGCTCTTCGGCGGTAAGATGCGGATCACCGGCGGCAGCTCGAGCGTGCGCGGCTCTTACGACGTGATGCGCAAGGCGGGCGCCGCCGCGCGGGCCATGCTGATCCAGGCGGCCGCGAACGAGTGGGGCGTCGATCCGGCCGAATGCGCGACCGAGCCCGGCAAGGTCGTGCACGCCGCTTCCGGCCGCTCGCTCGACTATGGTGCCCTGGCCGATGCAGCCTCGAGGCTCGAGCCGCCGGCCGCGCCACCGCTCAAGGACCCGGCGAAGTTCCGTCTGATCGGCACCTCGGCCAAGCGCACCGACACGCCGTTCAAGATCAACGGCACCGCCCAGTTCGGCATCGACGCCCGCCTGCCCGGCATGGTCTATGCCGCAGTGAAGCACAATCCGGTGTTCGGCTCGACCGTCGCCAGCTACGACGCTGCTGCGGTCAGCGGCATGCCCGGCGTGATTTCGGTGCACGAGGTCCCGGGCGGCATCGCTGTCGTGGCGGACAGCTTCTGGCGCGCCCGCAAAGCGGTCGAGGCGCTGCCGGTCACCTATGACGAGGGCGCCAACGCCGGTCTGACCAGCGACGGCCTGCTCGCAAAGCTCCAGGCCCGGCTCGACGAGCCGGGGGTGGCCGCGGAGAGCGAGGGCGACGTCACCAGCGCGATGGCGGCCGCCCCGCGCCGGCTCGAGGCGACCTACGCCGCGCCGTTCCTCGCCCATGCGACCATGGAGCCGATGAACTGCACGGCGCAGGTCACGGCCGACGCCTGCGAGGTCATCGCGCCCAACCAGGGGGTCGATTTCGTCGTCGGGGTGGTGGCCTCGATCACCGGCCTGCCGCCCGAGCGGATCACGATCCACACGCCCTATCTGGGCGGCGGCTTCGGACGGCGCTTCGTGCTCGACTATGTCGCCGAGGTCGTGACCATCGCCAAGGCCGTCGGCCGGCCAGTGAAGCTGGTCTGGACCCGCGAGGAGGACACCCAGCACGAACTCCTACCGGCCGCTTTCGACCGCCCGTCTGCGCGCCGGGCTCGATGCCGAGGGTCAGCCGGTCGCATTCCATGCCACCACAGTAGGCGACGGTCCGCTGCGCCGGCATATGGCCCAGGCCATGCGCAACCCCGACCTCGACCCGACCGTCTTCGAGGGGCTGGTGCGCAAGCCTTACGTGATCCCCGCCCGCCAGGTCGACTATGTCTACGAGCCGATCCCGGCGCCGCTCGGCTTCTGGCGTTCGGTCGGCAACTCGATGAACGCGTTCTTCTACGAGTCGTTCATGGACGAGCTGGCCCATGCCGCGGGCGCCGATCCGGTGGCCTACCGGCGCGGCCTCCTGGCCGAAGCGCCGGATTACCTGAACGTGCTCGAGAAAGTCGTCGCCATGGCCGGCTGGAAGCCCGGTGTCTATCCGGGGCCGGATGGCACGCACCGGGCCATGGGGGTGGCGTTGCACGAGTCCTTCGGCTCGATCGTCGGCGAGATCGCCGAGGTCAGCATCGCGGACCGCGAAGCCAGGGTGCACAAGGTCTGGTGTGCGATCGACGTCGGCACCGTGGTCAATCCCGAGATCGTCCGCGCCCAGATGGAAAGCGGCATCGTCTACGGTCTGTCGCAGACCCTTCTGGAGGAGATCACCCTGAAGAACGGCAGGGTCGAGCAGGCGAACTTCGACACTTACCCGATCCTGCCGCCCGATCGCATGCCCGAGGTTGCGGTCGAGGTGATCGCGAGCGGCCGGCCGATGGGCGGGGTCGGCGAGCCCGGTACGCCGCCGATCGCGCCTGCGGTCTGCAACGCCGTGTTCACGTTGACCGGCCAGCGCATCCGCCGTCTGCCGCTCGCCCGTTACCACCTGCAGGCCGCGTGACGCGACGGTCCGTCGCCGCCTCATACGCGCGGCGGCGGACCGGTCCGCATTGTGTACCGAGCAGCCGATGTCGATGGACCCGATCGCCGACTGGCTGATCGGCGAGGGGCGCCTGATCGGCCAGCCTCGTCCGCTGATCGAGGGGTTCTGCCGGCGCCTGGTGGCGGCCGGAATTCCGGTCTGGCGACTGCGCGCCGGGCAGCGTCTAGCCAACCCGCTGCTCAGCGCCTGGGGCGTGGTCTGGACCCGCGACGGCTCGGGCGATCAGGAATACGTCATCACGCGCGACACCCTCGGCACGGGCGCCTATTTCGGCAGCCCGTTCGAGCATGTCATCAAGCATCGCCGAAGCTTGCGCCGGCGCCTGATCGGGCTCGATCCGGAGCAGGATCACGCGGTGCTCCATGAAATGGCCGCGGCGGGCGGCACCGACTATCTGGCCATGCCGCTCGAGTACGGCGATGGCTCGGTGCAGGGGCTGGCCGTCGTGAGCGACCGCGCGAGCGGCTTCGACGACGATCACCTCGGCCGGCTCGAGGCGTTGCGCCAGCCGCTCGCCGCGGCGCTCGAGCCGATGGCCATGCGCCGCTCGAGCGCCAGCCTGCTGCGCACCTACCTCGGCGCCGGACCAGCCGCGGCGGTGCTCGCCGGCGCCATCAGGCGCGGCGAATTGCGCCAGATCGAGGCTGTCATCCTGGTGACCGACCTGCGCGGCTTCACCGACAAGGCCGAACGCTGGGACGACGAAGCGTTGCTCGCGGCCCTCGATGGCTATTTCGAGCTGATCGTCGAGGCGGTGGTCGCGGCAGGCGGCGACGTGCTCAAGTTCATCGGCGATAAGGTCCTGGCGATCTTTCCGATCGAGGAGCAGGCGGTCCGGCAGCGCTGTCGGGCCGCGGTCGACGCCGCACTCGAGGCGCGCCGCGCGCTGATCCCGCTCAATCGAGCGCGCCAGGATCACGGTCTGGAGGCGCTGGACTTTGGCACGGCGCTCCATCTCGGCCGGGTCACCTATGGCAATATCGGCAGCCGCGAGCGGCTCGACTTCACCGTGATCGGCCGCGCGGTCAACCTCGCGAGCCGCATTCAGGACCTATGCAAGACACTGGGCGAGCCGGTCCTGTGCACCGGCGAGGTCGCCCGCTGCATCGAGCCGCGGCCAGCGAGCGTCGGGATGCATCCAATCCGCGGTCTCGCCACCCCGATCGAGCTGTTCGCGCTTCGCCCCGATGGCGACGCCGCCGGTGAGCGCTCGACAACAGGTGGCCGACCAGCGCTCCGGTAAGTCGGATCTGTCGATGCTGCGAGCCCTTTTCGACGCCAGTCTTGTATACCCACGGCCTTGCTTCTGCGGCCGGAGGGCGCGGTCACCGCGACGGATATCTCTGAAGAGATGGTGCGGTTAGTTCATGAGCAGGCGCGACGTGTCGGGAATGCCAATGTCCAGGCCAAGCGTATGGATGCCGATGCGATGGATCTGCCCGACGAGGCGTATGACGTTGCGCTGTGCGCCCTTGGCCTGATGTATGTGCCCGATCCTGAACACGCAGTGAAGGAGATGTTTCGCATTCTGCGGCCGGGTGGTCGGGTCGTCGTCGCCGTTTGGGGGGAACGCAAGAACTGCGGTTGGGCCGAAATATTTCCGATCGTCGACAGCGTGGTTCAGTCCGAAGTTTGCCCATTATTTTTCGGCCTCGGCACGGGAGACTCACTAATCATGACTTTAGAGAGCGTCGGCTTTTCACACGTAGAGGCGCATCGATTGCCGGTGACCATCGACTATGCGAGCGAGCATGATGCGCTGACCGCGATGATTGACGGGGGAGCGGTCGCACTCGCCGCTAAGCGTTTCGGTGCGACCACGCGGCAAGATGTAGAGGATAGGTTCTTGCACTCTATCGCCGGTTTTCGGCGCGACGATGGCAGCTATGCCATTCCAGGCGAATTCGTCGTCGCTGCAGGCTGGAAGCGGTAGTTTGCCGATCGAACCGGGCTTCAATGAGAGATGCATGGCGAAGGCAGACATAGTCGTCGAAACCATCCTTCAAAGGAGTGCTCTTCGATCCGGCGATCGTATAGTCGGTGACCCCCAATTTCAAACTGACGGCTTCATTGTCCTTGCTGTTGACGGCTTGACCACTGGCGATCGTCGCGATCCGGGCGCCGTGCTGTACACCGGCGCCGTTCTCGCCTAATTTCCGGCCGGCCGCGGCGACCGCGCGCGGCTGCACTCGTTCGCGATCGGGAGCCCATGCTCAAACGTCGGACCAACGCTTCCTCGGAGCGGCTCAGCGAAGACCAGGTCTACGAGCTGTCCGAGATGTTCCGCCTGATGAGCGATCCGAGCCGGCTCAGGATCATCCTGAGTTGCCTCGCCGAGAAAGTCTCGGTTGGCGACATGGCGCAGCGCCTGAGGCTCTCGCCCTCGCTGGTCAGCCATCATCTGCGACTGTTGCGCGCGGCGCGGCTCCTGCAGGCCGATCGCCAGGGCCGCCAGGTGTTCTATCAGGTGACCGATGAGCACGTGCTGCGCATGCTCGGCGACATGGTCGACCACGTCGCCGAGGAGCACGATCTCGAGGTGCCATAGCCAGAGCGGCACGAGGAGGTTTCACGGATCATGGCGCAAGAGGAAGACGACCTGCCGCGGCGCCCCGTCACCAAGCCGCCCGATCTGGCCACCTGGTCGCTCGAGGAGCTCGAAGCCTACATCGCGCGCCTCGAGGCCGAGATCGATCGCGCGCGCGCCGCGATCGAGGCCAAGCAGTCGGTGCGCGGCGCGGCCGAATCGCTGTTCAAGAAGCGCTGAGCGAGCGAGGGCTCCGGGGCCGATGCGGTTCTGCTCGCAGTGCGGCGCCCCGGTCGAGCTTAAGCGGCCCGAAGGCGATACGCTCGAGCGCCACGTCTGCACCGCCTGCGGCGAGATCCACTACCGCAATCCCAAGATCGTGGTCGGGGCGGTCTGCACCTGGCAGGAGCGCATTCTGCTCTGCCGCCGCGCGATCGAGCCGCGCGCGGGCTGGTGGGTCGTCCCGGCGGGCTATCTGGAGATCGGTGAGAGCACCGAGGACGGCGCGAGGCGCGAGGCCTGGGAGGAGGCACGCGCGCGGATCGCGATCAGCGGGCTGCTCGCCGTCTACAACGTGGTCCGGATCGCCCAGGTGCAGCTGTTCTATCGCGCGGAGCTGCTTGCTCCAGACGTCGCAGCGGGTCCCGAAACCCAGGAGCTCGACCTGTTCGAGTGGACCGCGATCCCCTGGGCCGAGCTGGCCTTTCCGAGCGTGCACTGGGTGCTCTGCCGGGCGCTCGAGCTCAAAGATCAGGCCGAACCCTATCCGCCGGCCCTCGGCCCCTAGGCCTGGGGGACAGCGGCGCGGCGTTCGAGATAGCCGAGCAGCGGCTCGCGGATCGCCGCGATGCCCTTGTAGGCCGCCATCGCCGGCGGCAGCTCGCGCACGCGATCGGCGAGCGCCTGGGCCGCGGCCGGCGTGTCGATCGCCGCGCCCAACGGGTCGACATGGGTGCGAATGCCGAACAGCACGTCGCCCGAGAGCGGCAGACGGCGAAGCGTCTGCCGTTCGACCCGGAGCCAGAGCTGCTCGCCCGCGCGCTCGAGCGAGATCGCCTTCGGCCAGCGGCGATGCTCCGGCGGCAGGAACAGCTCCGGGGTGTCGACCAGGCTCCAGTTGACCCGCCAGACCGGCCGCTCGACCCGAAGCCCGGCGAAGAAGCGATCGACCGGCGCGGCGAGGCGCTCGGCGAAGCCGGGGACGGGGTCGTGAATCACGTCCAGGGGGCGGCCGAGCTTGTCCTCGAGGCGCCAGTGCGAAGGAAAGCAGAGCACCGCGGCGATCAGGCGGTAGCCCCGCTCGCCCCGCCGCAGCAGACAGAGGTCTTCCTGTACCAGCCGGCCCGCCAGCTCGAGCGGCGCGCCCGACCAGGTGGTGATCGCGAAACACTCGTCGGTCACCCGGTTGATCAGATGCCCATCACGACGCTGGTACACGTCGGGAAAGCGCCGCGGCAAATGGCCCAGCAACAGCTCGAGGACTTCCTGCTGGCCGGCCGCGCTCTCCGGCAGCGCGGCGAAGACCTCGTCGCGCCGTGCCGAGAGCAGGCGACGGCGCTCCTCGAGCTGCCCGGCGAGGCGCTCGTCGATCTCGATCCAGTCCTCGAGATCGAGCGCCTTCAGCCCCATCGCCAGGCGCCACGGTCCGTCGAGGAAAGGTCGATAGCGCGGCGTTATGGGACCTCCCGGACCGGCTCGATCCGCGGAATCGAGATTACCGCGATTTAATTCTGCGGTCAGCATCACGTCACATTGGGGGTGTAGGGTCGTGGTGATTGGTGGTCGGTCGTCGACCGACCACCCTTCCTTCCCGAGGAAGAGCATTAGATCCCCTAAGACACCCGACTCCGTGGCGCGGTCCGAAAGGACCGCGCCCTCTTTGTCTGCGGCAGCGCCGGCAACACCGGTTCATCGGGTCGGAAACTTCGCCCTGCCTCGAAAGGTCAACATCACACTGGATTACCGCGATTTAATCCGGTGGACATGGGCCGGCCACATTGCCGGCGTAGCCTCACGTCCGGGCGATCGAATCGTCGGTCACCAGGCGATGTTCTGAAGGGGACGGCTCCCATGTTCACGCGTTTGATCGTGCCCGCCGCTGCAGTCCTCATGCTTGCGAGCGCGCCGGCGATGGCCGCAGCGACCTCGGCGCAGAAGTGCACGGCGCTCGAGAAGCAGTTCGACGCGGCGATCGCCAAGCATGAGAAAGCCACCAAGGCGAGCGACGCCAAGGCCATGCGCACCGAAGGCGGCACCCTCTGCGCGTCGGGCAAGGCCGACGAGGGCGTCAAGAAGCTCGAGGCGGCGTTCACCGACATTGGCGTCAAGCCTAAGATGCCCAAGTAAGCGAGCACCCAGCAGCCAGACCTAATGGCGCGGCTCCGCAGGGGCCGCGCTTCTTTTTGTCGCGGGACACCCGGCAAGACCTGCTCATCGCGGCGGCCGGCGCTTCGTCTTGCCCTCGAGCACCTCGACAGGCACGCCGAGCGCGCGCGCCAGATTGACCTGACCGCTGCCGCGCCGGAGCGGCTGCGGCTGGCTCGGATCGGGCTTCCAGCCCGAGAGCGTCAGGAGCTGGAAGGTCGCCGGCACGCGGCCGCGGGCATCGGCGAACCGCTCCTGGTAAATCGCGCAGGCGCGCCCGAGGATGGCCCGCCCCAACGGGCGACGAGGGCGATCGGCGAGCGCGTTCGCCTCGCCCATGGCGCGCAGCTCAGCCATCAACTTGATGGGGTGGTCGTAGGTCACGGTCAGCGTCTCGACGTCGGCCACCGGCAGGGCGAAGCCGGCCCGTTGCAGCAGCATGCCGGCATCACGCAGGTCGACGAACGGCGCCACGCGTAGGGCGGCGCCACCGCTGACCTCGAGCTCCGCCCGCAGCAGGGCCTCGCGCAACTCCATCAGCGTCGTGCCGCCGGGCAGCGCAGCCAGGAACAATCCGTCGGGCTTGAGCGCGTGACGGATCTGGGCGAGCGTGCCCGGCAGATCGTTCACCCAATGCAGGCTGAAGCAGGACAGGATCAGATCGAGCGTTTCCGCGCCAAACGGCAGGAGCTCCTCGTCGGCGACGAGGCGCGCCCCGGTCGAACGTCGGGCCATGGCGGGGGCGAGGTCGCACTGGATCAGCCGGCCGATCTGCCCGCTGCCCGCGAGTGCCTGCGCCAGCTGACCGGTGTGGCAGCCGAGTTCGACCGCGAGCGGGAAGCTGCGCCTGATGTCGCCGAGCCGCTCGACCAGGCGCGAGGCGGCCGCGCGGATCAGAAAGTCGACGCCATCGAGCCCTGCGGCGACCCGTTCGCGCCGGCGCCGGACGGTCGTCCGGTCGAACACCAGAGCGCCGCCCGGCTCACCCCCTGGCATCGTCTGCTCCACGGGCAGCCCGCGGCGCCGGGAAACGGCGCGAGCGACGGAATTGCCGCTGATCGGCGGGCGCGGGGGGTGCACAGCCGGTCCCGGCTGCGCTATCCAGGCGCCTCTGGGACGCGCGGGCCAGCGGGCCGCGAGCGCCCCAGCGCCGGATTCGCCCATCGTCGATCACCTGAGTCCGACCTCCATGGCCACGCTCGTCTCCGTCTCCGCCCTCCTGCTGGGCGCCGCGATCCTCCTGCTCGGCAACGGGCTGCTTGGCATCCTGCTGCCGGTCAGAGCGAGTTTCGAGCACTTCTCGACCACCTCGATCGGCCTGATCGCATCCGGCTACTCGGCCGGCTTCGTGCTCGGCTGCCTCGGCACGCCGCCGATCGTCCAGCGGGTCGGCCACATCCGGACCTTCGCGGTCATGGCGGCGATCGCCGCCTCGGTGGTCCTCGCGATGGTGCTCATGGTCCATTCGCTGACCTGGATCCTCCTTCGCCTGGTCACCGGGGTCGCCTTCGCCGGTCTCTATATGGTGATCGAAAGCTGGCTCAACGAAAAGGCCAGCAACACCAACCGCGGGCAGCTGTTCGCCGTCTACATGGTGATTCAGCTCGTTGCGATCACGGCCGGCCAGATGCTGCTGCCGCTCGGCGAGCCGGGCGGCTTCCGGCTGTTCGTGCTGGCCGCGATCGCGATCACACTCGCGCTGGTCCCGGTCAGCCTGACCACCGCCGGCGCGCCGCAGCCGCTCGGCGCGGTGCATCTGCGCCTCGCCCGGCTGTACCGGATGTCGCCGGTCGGCGTGCTCGGCTGTTTCTTCGTCGGCCTGGCCAACGGCGCCTTTGGCGGTCTCGGGGCGATTTTCGCCCAGGACGTCGGTCTCTCGACGACCGGCGTCGCGCTGTTCATGAGCGCGGCCCTGATCGGCGGCGCCCTGTTTCAGATCCCCCTGGGGCGTCTCTCCGACCGGATCGACCGGCGCAGCGTCCTGATGCTCGCCTGCCTGCTCGCAGTACTCGCGGGCGCGGTGCTCGCGGTCGCGGGCGACGCGCGAGGCGGTGGCGGGCTGTTCCCTGCGGTCCTGGCGCAAGCGGCGCTCTCGCCCTTCGTGCTGATCGGAGCCGTCGTGGTCTTCGGCGGCTGCATCTACTCGATGTATTCGCTCTGCGTGGCGCACACCAACGACTACGTCGAGCGCGCGGATTTCCTGGAGGCGAGCAGCGGGCTGCTCTTGACCTGGGGCGTCGGCTCGACGATCGGCCCGGTGCTCGCGGCAGTCGCCATGGAACGGATCGGGCTCGGCGGCCTGTTCCTCTACGCGGCCGCGGTGCACCTCCTGTTCATCGCCTTCACCTGGTATCGGACCAAGCGCCGCGCGCCGCTGCCCCCCGCAGTCCGGCCGGATTTCGTCCAGGCCGGCGCCAGCCGCACCACGCCGATCGCCGCCGGGCTCGACCCCCGCGCGCCCGATCAGCCCGAGAGCGCGCCCGCCGCCCTGACCGAATCGGCCGCGGCGTAGGGCGATCGACCACGGTCGTGGATTGGAGCGAGCGCTCGCTACCCGCCCTGCTCCTCTTCCTCCTCGATCAGAGGCGGGCTGGATTGCGCGAGGCCCGTGAACGTCGTCTTGATATGCTCCATTTCCTCTTCGGTCAGCTC
>JBKPDM010000356.1:0-10944 GCA_046727895.1 Pseudomonadota bacterium
GGCTTAGGCCGAGTCTCCAGATGCTACAAAAGTGACGCACGGTGGCGCATTGTGTCCACTCCGCGGCGGCCGGAAATTCGCGTCGGGGCCTGGAAAATCGGCGGATATTCCAGAAATTCGTCCGTGCGGGCCGGAAATTCGCCAGACTGATCAAGAAATCGCCCGGCCTTTCCCGCCCTCTCTCCGCTCGGATCGGAAGGTCGCACCGGAGAGACCGAAGTTGGGACTCGAGCGCCGTGACCGGGCGTGAGCCAAAATGGTTGGCCAGCCTCGGCCTACACCACCCGCCTCCCTCCCTCTCCCGCCGATTCTCGGGCATGGATTCCCACGGTCGCATGGACCACCCAAAGATATCGTTAACCGTCAGATGGTTAATGTCCGGTTAATGTCTCTTGGTCCGGTTCGATTGCCTTGCGGGCGGCGGCTCCACCCGTTGCTCCGCGCGGCTGCCGCGCCGCGTCGGGGTCATCCTGCCCCGGATCGTGTCGTGCGCGGGCTCCCCTCGCGCATCCGGGGCCGTTCTGGCTCTTGTATATTTTCCTATGAACAGGTAAGATCGCTCCGGCAGTACCTTCGACCACACCAGGCAAGGGAGCCCACGCAGGTGACCATCGGCACCTCGCCGGACGTCGTGCCGCCCCCGGAGCCTATCGTGACCGCCGCGCCCACGACCAAACGAACCCGAGACTTCATGGCAAAACAATCCCTTGGCTTTCAGGCCAGGGATGATTCGGGTCCTCAGCGCGCCGCGCCCTGCCCGAAGCCGATAGGGCAGGAGCCGCCCGCGGCCCTCGCGGGTCAGTCGTCCGGCGGGCTGGAGGGCTCGATGGCAGCGAGCGGCACGTAGTCCACCTGCGGGCCGATCGCGATCAGGCGCTCCTCGGCACCCGTGATCGGCTGTCGATAGCAGTCGGGGTCGGCGAGCGTGCGGTAGCAGTAGGCGAGGCCGGGCACGGCCAGCCAGAGCGGAGGCTGCTCCGCGGCGCAGCCGGTCAGCAGCAGCAGCATGAGGGCGGACACGCGGAAGGCGGTCATGCGCGCAGAGTCGCTCGAAAGTGGTCCGGGCGCAACCCGTGTTTCCCCATCGGCCCGCGGTACTTCAGTGTATCGCAGGTGATTTTGTCGGGCCGGCAACCCGACCGGGCGAGCAGCGCCAGTTGATCTCCGGCGGACCGCGCGGTACTGAGACCTCCTGGCCTGCCGCTGGTGCGGTCGGGTCGAACTGGGAGGCACAATGATGAGGACTGGTATCGGCAGGTGCGGCATCGGCGCCCTCGGTGCCGCAGCGCTGGGCTGCGGCCTCGCCATGGGCTCCGGCGAGGCGGCGGCGCAGATGAAGTACGACGGCGTGACCGCGACCGTCATGACCTTCAGCGGGCCGCAGATCGCGGAGCCGTTGCAGCGGCGCGCCCCGGACTTCAAGAAGCTGACCGGGGCGACAATCAACGTCGTGACGGTGCCGTTCGCTGATTTCTACAACAAGCTGCTGACCGACTTCGCCACCGGCACCAACAGCATCAATGGGACGGTCTTCGCGCCGCAGTGGATGGGCGATTTCATCGAGCCTGGCTATCTCGAGGACCTGACCGATCGGGTCAAGGCCGACAAAGCGCTGCAATGGGACGACGTGGCGCCGTTCTTCCGCAACTTCAGCGCCACCTATAACGGCAAGATCTACACCATCCCGTTGGATGGCGACTTCCAGATGGTCTATTACCGGACCGACCTGCTGAAGGAGGCGGGTCTTTCGCCACCCAAGACCTGGGACGACTACCTCAACATCGCCAAGACGTTCCACGGCAAGGATCTGAACGGCGACGGCAAGGCCGACTACGGCTCGTGCATCGCCAAGAAGCGAAACGCTCAGTCCTACTGGATGATCATCTCGGTTGCCGGCGGCTTCCTGCAGTCCCAGGGCACCGCTCAGGGCGCGTTCTTCAACACCAAAGACATGAGCCCGCTGGTCAACAACGAAGCCTTCGGCAAGGCGCTCGACATCTATACCGAGACCACCAAGTACGGGCCGCCGGACGAGATCAACCTCGACGTCGGCGACACCCGCGGCCTGTTCACGACGGGGCGCTGCGCGCTGTCACTCGACTGGGGCGACATCGGCACGCTCGCGATCGACCCGACCACCTCCAAGGTGCAGGACAAGGTCGGCGCGGTCATCCTGCCGGGCTCCAGCCAGGTGCTCGACCGAGCCACCGGCAAGCTCGTGGACTGCGACGCCAAGACCTGCCCCGATGCCGTCGACGGCATCAACCACGCGCCGTTCGCCGCCTTCGGCGGCTGGTCGGGCGCGATCAACGCCAACAGCTCCGACGAGGTCAAGGCTGCGGTCTACGACTTCTTCTCCTACATGAGCCAGCCGGCGCAGTCGAACGAAGACGTCACGATCGGCAGAACTGGCTTCAATCCTTACCGCATCTCGCAGTTCAAGAACCTTGACCTCTGGCTCAAGGCCGGGATGAGCGAGGCGGCGGCGAAGAACTACCTCGGCGCGATCGCCGACAGCCTGAACAGCCCCAACATGGTGCTCGATCTGCGCATTCCGCAGAACCAGCGTTATGAGCAGATCGTGCTCGACACCGCGATCAGCCGCCTGCTCGCCGGCGAGATCGACAAGACGCAGGCGATGGCCGACATCGAGAAAGGCTGGAACGAGATCACCGATGAGCTCGGCAAAGACCAGCAACTCCATGCGTACAAGGCGACCCTAGGTATCCGGACCGACTGAGTGAGTCGGGCAAAGCCCGGCGCCGAGGCGTTTCGGCACGAGGACCCCGCCCTCACCGGGCGGGGACTCGCGCCGGCAACCCCCCGTGCCCGCCCGTTCGGCGGACTGACCCAACGTCTCGACCAGCACGCGCCGGCGGTGTTCGTCATGCCGGCCGTGCTGGTCGTGCTCGCCATGTCGATCTTTCCCCTGATCATCTCGCTCTACTTGTCGTTGTCGCGGTTCAAGTTCGTCAAAGGCGGCTTCGAGCTCCAGTTCATTGGGCTGCTCAACTACAAGAAGCTCCTGCTCGGCAGTCAGCAGTTCCATTTCCTCGGCGACTTCGGGCAGCTCGGCGCGACCGCCTGGGCCGTCCTCGGCCTCGCCGCCCTGGCGCTGATCGCGCTCCTGGTGCGCTATGTCCGGAGCGCGGACTACGCCTTTCTGGGGTTGCTTCGGCGCTGCCTGATCGCCGTCGTTGTCTGGTTTGGCATTCTGCTGATCGTCGCCACCAACACCGGCGGCGGCCATCCGGGCAGCCTGGTCGTGACGCTGTTCTACGTCGGCTTCGGCGTCGCGGCGCAGTACCTGATCGGCCTCGGCCTCGCGCTTCTCTGCACCCAGAATCTGCCGGGCCGCAAGTTCTTCCGGGTGGTCTTCTTCCTGCCCATGATGATCACGCCGGTCGGCATCGCCTACACTTTCCGCATGCTGACCGACACCACCAAGGGCCCGTTCACGCCGATCTGGCAGTTTTTCGGATGGGGCGAGACCTCCTGGGTGGTCGACCCCTGGGGGGCCCGCATGGCGGTCATGATCGGCGACGCCTGGCAGTGGATCCCCTTCATGTTCATCGTGCTGCTGGTGGCGATCGAGAGCCAGCCCCAGGACCAGCGCGAGGCAGCCCTGGTCGACGGCGCCAATCGCTGGCAGACCTTCCGCTACGTCACTTGGCCGGCGATCGTGCCCGTCTCGATCACGGTCGTGATCATCCGGGTGATCGAAGCGTTCAAGATCGTCGACCTGCCGAACGTCATGACCAACGGCGGCCCCGGCATTGCCTCGGAATCGATGACGCTGCACGCCTATGTCGCCTGGCGCGCTCTCGACCTCGGCGGTTCGGCGGCGGTCGCCTACATGCTGCTGTTCGTGGTCGCCTTCGTCTGTCTCTCGCTGCTCGCCTTCCTGCGGCGCCCCGAAAGCACGGCCCCGCCGTGAGCGAGCCTCGTCGCACTCCCGGCCGCACCTGGCTGATCCGGCCGCGCTCGGCCCTTGATCCGTCGCCGCTCAGCATCGCGTTGGCGTACCTGGTCCTCTGCTTCTGGGCGTTCGTCGTCCTGTTCCCGCTCTATTGGGTGTTCATCACCTCGTTCAAGCTCCCGATCGATGTCAACGACGGTCCCTTCTATATGATGTGGGTCGATTTCCAGCCTTCGCTGCACGCCTGGAAGTACATCTTCGTCGACCTTGGCCCCGATACCTTCAGGCCCTATCTCCACTCGGTGATCGTGGCGCTCGCGAGCTCGGTGATCGCGCTCACCCTCGGCAGCATGGCCGGCTACGGGCTCGCGCGCCTGACCTATCGGCCGCGGCTGGGCAACATCGGGCTGTTCGTCCTTTCGGTCGCGCTGATGATCGCCCTGGTGGTCGTCGTCGGGCTCGCCTGGGAGCTCGCTCTGGCGCTTGGCCTCGCCGTCTTCCTGCTGCTCGTCCAGACCGTCGGGCGGCGCTTCAAGCGAGCGCTCGGCAACGATGACATCGCG
The DNA here is from genome assembly GCA_046727895.1 of Pseudomonadota bacterium. Taxonomy (GTDB): domain Bacteria; phylum Pseudomonadota; class Alphaproteobacteria; order Geminicoccales; family Geminicoccaceae; genus DATAOG01. Next base: position 4,483 of record JBKPDM010000356.1, read on the forward strand.
TTCTGGATGATCTCGCAGCGCATCCTGCCGCCGGTCGCCGTGGTCATTCCGGTCTACGTGCTGTTCCAGCAGGTGGGCCTGCGCGACTCGCTGGCCGCCCTGATCATCACCTACGTCGCGGTCAACCTGCCGATCGTGGTCTGGCTGATGCGCGACTTCTTCCAGAGCATCCCGATCGAGCTCGAGGAGTCGGCGATGATCGACGGCGCCTCGCGCTTCCGGATCTTTCGCTCGATCGTGCTGCCGATTTCGCGCGCCTCGCTCGCCTCGGCCTTCCTGTTGATGCTGATCCTGACCTGGAACGAGTATCTGCTGGCGCTGATGCTCTCGACCGCCAACACCCAGACCCTGCCGCTCCTGATCGCGGCGCAGAACGCGACCCGCGGCCCGCAGTGGTGGTACATGTCGGTCCTGATCCTGATCATGGTGGCACCAGTCGTGCTGATGGCGATAGCGCTCGAGCGCTACATCCGCCGCGGCATGCTGATCGGCGCAGTCAAGGGCTGACTGGACGGAGGATGGCGGGCGGTCCGGAGAGCTCAGGTCGCTGCCGCGGGCGCGGAACGTTCCAGGTGGATGGTCTGGGTCGGAAAGGCGAACGCGATGCCTTCCGCCTGCGCTTGGCGGTAGATCGCCAGGTTGATCGCCTGCTGGGTGTCCATGAACCGGTTGAAGTCGGGATCCAGCATCCAGTAGACGATCTCGAAGATCAGGGCGAAGTCGCCATACTTCTGAAAATGGGCGCGGTCGAACCGCACCTCGGGCTGCGCTTCGACGATTTGGCGCAGGATCGCGGGCAGCCGGGCCAGCTGCTCGGCCGTGGTGTCGTAGGTGACGCCGATCGAGAACACGACGCGTCGTTCGGCCATGCGCTTGTGGTTGCGGATGCGGGTGGCCAGAAGGTCGGTGTTGGAGCAGACCAGCTCCTCGCCGGACAGGCTCCGGATCCGCGTCGTCTTGATGCCGACGCGCTCGACCGTGCCGAGATAATCGCCAAAGACGATGAAGTCTCCGACCACGAACGGCCGGTCGAGCACGATGGCGAGCGAAGCGAACAGATCGCCCAGGATGTTCTGCGCCGCGAGCGCGATCGCGACGCCGCCGATGCCGAGGCCGGCGACCAGCGCCGTCACATCGAAGCCCAGGTTGTTGAGGATCAGCATCAGGGCGAGCGACCAGACCGCAACCCGGGCGAGCAGCTGGATGATCGCCAGCGCATTGGTGATCGCCGCCCCCTCGGCGGCCTTCTGGGCGGCGTACCACGAGATCCAGCCAGCCGCGATCCGGCTGGCCCAGAGCGCGCCCTGGAGGAACAGCGCGACGACCAGCGCGGACTCGATCACCCGCTGCGCCGCGGCGGGCAGCTGCGCGACGAAGGCGCCGGCGTAGAGCCCGAGCACGAGAAGAAAGAGCCGCGAGGTGCCCGACAGGGCGTCGCGCAGGCCCTCGCGCCAGCCGGGTGCGCGCGCCGCGTCCTCGCCGCGCAGGCGACGGATCAGCAGCCGCCGGATCAGGGCGAGGACCAGATAGACTGCGACCGCTACGGCGAGACCCGAGCCCCATGCGATCATCCGCGTGGGCTCGAGCGGGATCGCTTCGACGTTCAGAGTAGGCACATCCAGCATGGCTTTCGCGCTCCGCACAGTGGCCGGCAGGGTCGCGCGGCAGTGGGATCAAAGCCGACCGCGCGAACGATGCAACCCCATACCGAGCGCAGGGCGGCCCGACTTTCGAGCTCGATCGGTTTGCGAGGACCGCCGCGATCGGGCGCGGTCGACCGACCGGCGCCCGCCGGTTAACGTTAACTCCGACTTAACCCCGACGTCCGAAGGTGACCACCGCCTGCGGTGGCGGGCTCAGTTTCCATTCACGTGAGGGTATCGGACCATGCTCTTCAAGCAGAATGCGCGTTTCGATCAGCCGGCAACCAAGTCCGCCGACAGCAGCGCGCCATCGACCAAGCTGCCGTTGCCGCCCGCGCTCGCCGAGCGCATGCCGACCGCCGCGCCTGCGCCGGCCCCGGCGTCCGCTCCGGCGGCCGACGACGACGATGGCGCGATCGGCAAGCGCCTGATCGTCGGCAAGGGCATCCAGCTCAAGGGCGAGATCACGGCCTGCGATCGCCTGGTCGTCGAGGGTCAGGTCGAGGTGACGATGAACGCGACGCGCGCGCTCGAGATCAAGCCCTCGGGCCACTTCATCGGCAGCTGCGAGGTCGAGGAGGCCGACGTCAGCGGGGTTTACGAGGGCGACCTGACGGTGCGCCGCCGCCTGACCGTGCACGCCAACGGCCGGGTCAAGGGCAAGATCTGCTACGGCGAGCTCGAGCTCGAGCGGGGCGGCCAGATCGCCGGCGAGCTGAGCGTGCGCGAGCAGCCGGCGCAGACGTCGAGCAAGCCGGGCAGCGGGCAGCGCAACGCCGCCTAGGACCAGCTTTCGAGCTTGGTCCTGGCCTCGGGGTCGGCGAGGCGCGCGGGGCGACCCGGCCGCCCCACTCTTGGCCTACGCGTTGGCGTCGAGCGGACCGACGCCTCCTCCTGGCACTTCCGCGCTGAGGTCGACCGGCCCGACCTCAGCCGGCTCGAGGGCGTCGAGCTGTCCTCGGACAGGTCCGCCGGGGTAGAGATCTCGGACAGCGCGCGCACTGCCTGATTCAGCCGCCTGCGGAGGGCTCCCGGTGCGCCTGCTGGGAGCGCCGCTCTAGCATCTAGCCCTGGCGCGACAGTCGGCGGGCATTGCCGGTGACCCGGCGGTGCACCGGCTTGATGGCGTCGTTCAGCGCGCCGGTCCACAATCCGGCGAGCTCGAGCGGCAGCGCCGGCCGCCGGCCGCGGCCGGCGCGCGCCATGGCCAGCCAGGCCTGAAGGGGCCAACAACCAAGCGCGCACCAGGCCTGGCCGAACGCGATCGGCTTTTCCAGGCTCATGCGCCAGAACTCGCTCGCCTGCCAGGTCCAGGGCGCCGTGCTCGTCCCCCAGAGAACCGGCAGGCGCTCGGCCAGCGTCGCCATGGTCGCTGCGGGCAGCGCGGCGCCTTTCGCGGCAATCGAACCCGCATCGCGCACGAGGCTTCGGGTCCCGCGGGTCACCAGCGGTGGCCCGGAAAGGCGCTGCGTCGGGTGCAGGCGCCCCCTTGGTCAGGTCGAGCAGAGAGTGGCCATCGCATCGCTGTGCTTCCTCCCGACCGCGGGTAACGTCGATCCGCCGACCGCCGGTGGTAGATAAGGCGAAGGCCGGCGATCCGCCAGGGCCGACAGCGTGCGGGCGTTGCCCGACGAGCCGATCTTGCCCTATGAGCAGGGCGACGAATGACAAAGGATCCGCGCTTTGGCGATGTCGCTGCACATCCGGCCGGTCCAGGACCGGCGCGCGCACTGGATTTGCATGGCGAATTGGCTCCGGTTTGGGCTAACTATCCGCTCGGAGGCGTGTGCCGGCGGAATGGGGACGTGGATATCGCGGCTTGGCTGCGGCAGCTGGGGCTGGAGCGATACGAACAGGCGTTTCGCGACAACGACATCGTGCCCGCCGTCCTGCCGGAGATCACCGATCAGGATCTCCAGGAGCTTGGCGTCTCGCTCGGCCATCGCCGGCTGCTGCTTAAGGCAATCCGGGAACTGGGCGACGACCACGCCGACCGCCGCCCAGCTGAGGTCGCACCTTCTCCGTCGGCCGCTCCTAAGACCGCACCTCACTCGGTGCCCGAACGCCGGCTGCTGACGGTGCTGTTCTGCGACCTGGTCGGCTCGACCGAGCTGGCGGCGCGGCTCGACCCCGAGGACCTGCGTAACGTGATGCGGGCGTATCACGCGGCCTGCGCGGATGTGATCGGCCGGTCCGAGGGGCACGTCGCCAAGTTCCTCGGCGACGGCGTGCTCGCCTACTTTGGCTGGCCGAAGGCGCATGAGGACGATGCCGAGCGGGCGGTGCGGGCCGGGCTCGCGCTGGTTCAAGCGCTCGCTCAGCTCGAGTCTCACGCGGGCGTCCGCTTGCAGGCGCGCGTCGGGATCGCCACCGGGCTCGCGGTCGTGGGCGACCTGATCGGCGAAGGCGCGGCGCGCGAAGAGGCGGTCGTCGGGGATGTGCCGAACCTCGCGGCGCGGCTGCAGGCGCTGGCTGAGCCCGGGACGGTGGTCATCGCGCCCGGCACCCGCAGGCTGGTCGGTGGGTTGTTCGAACTGGCCGATCTCGGCACCTACCAGCTGAAGGGCTTCGCCGAGCCGGTGCGAGCATGGCGTCCCGTACGCGAGAGCAGGGCGCGCAGTCGCTTCGAGGCGCTGCGTGGCGGGCGTCTGACGCCGCTTGTGGGTCGGGAGCGCGAACTCGACCTGCTGGCCCACGCGCTCGAGCAGACCGCCGCCGGACACGGCCGGATCGTGGCGGGCGTCGGCGATCCCGGCGTGGGCAAGTCGCGGCTGATCGACGCGTTTTTGCGCTCCGACGCCTTGCAGGGATGGCGCGTATTGAGCTGCGGCTGCCGGCCTCAGGGCATCGACACCCCTTGGTTGCCGGTGGTCGAGCTCATCAAGGGCTACTTCGGCATCGAAGATCGCGACGACCAGCCTCAGGCCGTCGGTAAGATCGTGCACGGCCTCGCGCCGTTCGGCGAGGCGATGCGCCCCGCCCGGGTCGCGCTGCTCGCCCTGCTCGACCTTCCGGTCGAGGATCCGGAATGGCAGGCACTCAATCCGCCGCAGCGCCGGCGCCGCATCCTCGATGCCGTCAAGGGGCTGCTTCAGCTGGACAGCGACCGCGCACCGCTGGCGCTGGTGTTCGAGGACCTGCATTGGGCCGACAGCGAAACGGTGGCTGTGCTGGACAGCTTGGTCGACAGCCTGCCGGCCATCCGCGCGCTGCTTTTGCTCAACTACCGCCCCGAATTTGAGCACCGTTGGGGCGGGCGTAGCTACTACACTCAGCTCCGGATCGATCCGCTTGCGGCCGATCGGGCAGAGCGGTTGCTCGAGGCGCTGCTGGGCGATGATCCCAGCCTCGACCCGCTCCAGCGCACCCTGATCGAGCGCACCCACGGCAATCCGCTGTTTTTAGAAGAGGCAGTCCGCGACCTCGCCGAGACCGGTACGCTCGCAGGTGAGCCGGGGAACTACCGCCTGGCGGGCGACCCCGCCGAGATCCGCCTGCCCGATACCGTGCAGGCCATCCTTGCCGGGCGCATCGACCGGCTGCCCCCCGAGGCCAAGCAACTGCTGCAGCGCGCCGCGGTCATCGGTCAGGAAGTACCGCTGCCCGTCCTGGAAGCCGTGGCGGGCCTCGCCGCGGAGCAACTCCGACAGCGGGTCGGTGAGCTGCAGGCCGCGGAAATGCTTTACGAGACGCGCCTGTATCCGGACGTCGTGTACACCTTCAAGCACGCGCTGACCCACGAGATGGCCTACGGCAGCCTGCTGCGAGAGACGCGGCGGACGCTGCATCGGCGCGTGGGCGAGGCAATCGAAGCGATTTACCCCGAACGGCTGGCCGAGCTGGCCGAGGCCTTGACGGACCATTTCGAACGGGGCGAGGTCTGGGCACATGCCGCGCGCTACGCGCTCGACGCCGCTGAAAAGGCGAAGTCGCGCTACGCCTACCCGGTCGGCATGCAGTTCGCGACCCGGGCGCGCGCAGCTGCGGCCAAGGATGTGGGACTGGGGCAGGAGTGTATTTGGGCGAGCGTGCTGCTGGGTGATTTGGCGAGCCTGGTCAACGACCTCGATCTCGCCAATGAGAGCTACGATCAGGCGCTGGCCAGGTCCGAGGACCCCGCCGAGCGACGGTGGGTCGCGAACAAGCGCCACGAGCTGCACTACGCCGTCCGCGACGGCGCGAAAATCGCGCACTACGTCCACGGGGGCGGCGACCAGACAATTCTCTTCGCGAGTCCGACTGGCTATGGCTTGGCTACATGGCAGCCGATTGTCGAGCGCCTGTGCCAGGAATTTCGCATCATCACCATCGATCTTCGTGGCACCGGGCGCTCGTCGCCCATCGTCCGACCGTACACCGACCGCGATCACGCTCTCGACATTGCCACTGTCGTCAGGGCGGTCAGTGATAGCCCCATCATTGGGGTCGGCGTATCGGCAACTCCCTATGCGTTGGTTCGGGCTGCCCTGGCTGATCCGAGGCTGTTCAGGCAGCTGGTCCTGGTGGGTGGTGACCCTGGCGCCGATCTGCTTCCGGGTGGTGAGGCCTTTCCCGAAGGGCCGGCGATCGAGCAGGCCGTTGCCGAGGGAGACTCGAGCGCGCAGCGCGTCTCTTCATACCATACATCGTCTCCGAGCCGGGAACTGAGGAGCTCATCGAGCAACGGGTCCAAGCCTACATCAACCTGCCTCGAGAAACGCTCGTGAACTTCTTCACCGCTGCCTACCCCAAGGCCGCTGAGTTCGTCCCGCTGCTCGAGAAGATCCAGCTGCCGACCCTAGTCATGCACGGCACGGCGGACAAATGCACACCCCTGGAG
>JBKPDM010000357.1:0-3713 GCA_046727895.1 Pseudomonadota bacterium
CGTCCGGCCGCCGCCCCGACTGGCGAAGGGTGCGCAGCGTGATCGCGCGATTGCGCTTGGCGAGCCGCAGCCCGTTCGAATCGGCGATCAGATTGTGATGGTAGTAGCGCGGCTGCGGCAGCTGCAGCAGGGCCTGCAGCAGGCAGTGCACATGGGTCGCGAGGAACAGATCCTCGCCGCGGGTGACCAGCGTCACGCCCTGCGCGGCATCGTCGACGGTCACCGCCAGATGGTAGCTGCCGGGCACGTCCTTGCGGGCGAGCACGACGTCGCCGAACCGGTCGGGGCTGGCCTCGACCCACCCGGCGCGCAGATCGTACCAGGCGAGCGGTCCGCTCAGCGCGAGCGCCCGGGCGACGTCGAGCCGGAGCGCGAAGGGCTCGCCGGCCTCGATCCGGTGGCGCCGCTCGGCCGCCCCGAGACTGCGACAGATCCCGGGATAGACCGCCTCGCCGCCCGCGCCGTGCGGCGCCTGGCTGGCATGGGCGATCTCGGCCCGGATCCGGCGCCGCGTGCAGAAGCAGGGATAGAGCACGCCCAGGCGACCCAGCTGGTCGAGCGCCTCGTCGTACACTGCCATGCGCTCCGCCTGGCGCACCGGCTCGCCGTCCCAGTCGAGGCCGAGCCAGCCCAGATCCTCCATGATGCCCTGCTCGAACTCGGGCCGGCAGCGCGCCCGATCGATGTCCTCGATGCGCAGCAGGCAACGGCCGCCCGCGGCGCGCGCCGCTTCCCAGGCCACCAGAGCGGCATAGGCGTGGCCGAGGTGCAGGTAGCCGGACGGCGTCGGCGCAAAGCGGGTGACCGGCGGCTGGTCACCCGGCTCGGGCAGAGGCAGGAAATCGGCACCCTTGATCATGCGCTGAAGATGGGGCGTGCACCGGGGCTTGCGGTCGATCGGGCGGGGCGATCAATATCGCTCGCGCGCCCGTTGGGCAAGGGCATGGCGGCCCCGGCCCGAACCTATCCGCTCTGGAGTTAGCATGGCCTTACTGTCCGGACCGCGCCAGGCGCCGCGGCTCGCCGGCCCGGCGCGCCAGCTGGTCGTGCTGCTGCATGGCGTCGGCGCCGACGGCGAGGATCTGATCGGCCTCGCCCCGGCGCTCGCAAAGCGGCTGCCGCATGCCGCCTTCGTCGCGCCGGACGGGCCGGAGCCCTGCGACATGGCGCCCTTCGGCCGTCAGTGGTTTTCGCTGCGCGACCGGCGGCCGGATGCCCTGCTGCGCGGCGTTCAGGCGAGCGCGCCTTTGCTCGATGCCTTTCTCGACGCCGAGCTCGAGCGCCATGGCCTCGCCGACCATCAGCTGGCGCTGCTCGGCTTCTCCCAGGGCACCATGATGGCGCTCTACGTCGCGCCCCGCCGGCCGCGGCCCATCGCCGCGCTGCTCGGCTATTCCGGGGCGCTGCTCGGCGCCGGGCGCCTGGCGACCGAGGCGATCAGCCGCCCGCCCGTGTTCCTCGTCCACGGCGATGCCGACGAGGTCGTCCCAGTCGGGGCGCTGCCGGCCGCGGTCGCGGGTCTGCAGGCGGCCGGCATCCCGGTGCAGTGGTCGATACGGGCGGGCCTCGGCCATGGCATCGACCCGGAGAGCATCGAGCACGGCGCGGCGTTCCTGGCCGCCGCCTTCGCCGCCACCCTGCCTAGAGATTCTCGATGACCAGATCGGGCAGCGGGTCGGCCGGCGCGAAACCGAACACCCGGCCGTAGAAGGTGAGCTCGGCGCGCAGCACGGTCCGGATGGTTTCGGCCTTGCGAAAGCCGTGCTGCTCGCCCGCGAAGGTCAGATACGCGACCGGCAGGCCTTTCTGCCGCAGCGCCTCGACCATCATCTCCGCCTGGTTCGGCGGCACGACGGCGTCCTCCAGCCCCTGGAAGAAGATGATCGGGCAGGACAGCCGCTGGACGTGGTGGATCGGCGAGCGCGCCCGGTAGAGCGCCTTGGCCGCCGGATAGGGCCCGATCAGCCGGTCGAGATAGCGGCTCTCGAACTTGTGGGTGTCCTTGGCGAGCGCCTCGAGGTCGCTCACGCCGTAGTGGCTGGCGCCCGCCTTGAACACGTCGTGGAAGGTGAGCGCGCAGAGCGTGGTGTAGCCGCCCGCGCTGCCGCCGGTGATCGCGAGGCGCTCTTCGTCGGCCCGGCCGGCGGCCACCAGATGGCGCGCGGCGTTGATGCAATCCAGCACGTCGACCTCGCCCCAGCGCCCGTTCAGGCGCTCGCGGTACGGCCGCCCGTAGCCCGTGCTGCCGCCGTAGTCGACGTCGCAGACCGCAAAGCCGCGCGAGGTCCAGTACTGGAGCGAGAGGCGGAGCTCGCTCGAGGTGCTGCCGGTCGGCCCGCCGTGGCTCTTGACGACCAGAGGCGGCCGCTCGCCGGGCGCCGCGCTGAACTCGGGATTGGTCGGCGGATAGTAGAAGGCATGGGCGCTCTGGCCCGGCCCGCTCGGAAATTCGATCGCTTCGGGCCGGGCGAGACAGGCAGGGTCGAGCCCCGGCTCGCCCGCGCTGGCGAGCTCGCTCACCGCACCGCTCGCCGGATCGAGGAGCAGGATCGCCGCCGGTCGATCGGGCGCGCCTGCGCGCAGGACGGCCCGCCCCCCCGCAACCGTCACGCCGCCCACCTCGCTGTAGGGGAGGTCGATCCGTTGCAGGCGGCCGGTCGCCACCTCGATCCGCGCGAGGCGCCAGCGGCCGCCCTCGCTGAAGCAGGCGAGGATGGCATCTGCGCTCAGGAAATCGTACCAGCGAAGGCCGAACGCCCAGGCCGGCCCGGCAAATTCGGCCGCCATCGGGCAGACCGGCACCGGGCCGTCGTCGGCGAGCCGGGAGAGGTTCCACCAGCCCGTGCGGTCCGAGACGAAATGGAGATGCCCCGCGGGCGACCAGGCGGGCTGCACGATCGATTCGTGCGGCCCGCCGGCAACCCCGCGCGCCGGCCCCGGGCGCCCGTCGGCGCCGAGCTCGGCAAGCCAGAGTTGGGTCGCATCCCAGGGCATGTCGGGATGGTCCCAGCTCAACCAGGCGAGCCGCCGGCGATCGGGGCTGAGCCGCGGCGAGCTGAAGAAATCGTGGCCCTCCGCCACGACCCTGCCGGGGTCATCGCCCTGGCCGAGGCCGATGGTCACGATGGTGTTGATCGCCTCGCCGCCCGCCCGATGGTCCTCGCGCACCGCGAGCACCCGCTCGCTTGCCGGGTCGATCTCCATATCGGCGTAGCGAAGCTGTGCCCCGCTCTCGGGTGTGATCGGCACGGGCGCCACCCCCGCGGCGAGGCGATAGAGGCGCTGATCGGCGAAGTTCGCCGCCAGAACGATGCCCTCTCGAGCCGCGTAGGCGCCGCCCCCGTACTCGTGCACCCGCGTGCGCACGTTGAAGGGCTCGGGCGTGAGGTCCGCGCGCGCGCCGCCGATCGGGCGGCGTACCAGGACCGTACGACCGCCCTCGTCCGGCCGGACCTCGAGCCAGTAGGCGATCTCGCGATCCAGGCTCGGCTGGGCGAGGCCGACCTGGGCCGAGCTCACCAGCTCCGCGGTGATCGGCGACCGCCAGGACCCGTACCCCGCGACCGTGGCCATGCCGTCACTCCCCGTAGTGCACGCGCCCACCCTACCGGACCGGGAGGTTGCTCCGCCAGTGCCGGCCCCATAGCTCCACCTATTCTGTCGTCCTCGGGCTTGACCCGAGGACCAAAGCTGCCTGTCGTCCTCGGGGACCC
>JBKPDM010000358.1:0-4941 GCA_046727895.1 Pseudomonadota bacterium
CTTCGGCGCGAAGATCGCCCGCACGCGCTGCGGCGCCGTGCCCCCCTTGCTGCTCGGCACCGCCGCCAACACCTCCGAGCGACCACTTGCCAGATCGATCTCCAGTCGCTCGCCGCGGATCACATTGTCGTCACGAGTCAACACCACCGCGCCATCCAAGGTCAACCGGTTGCCGGCGACGTCGTACACGCCGACATTGCCCTGGGCGGTCTCGCGCGGCGACGACAGAAACACATGGCCCTCGGCTTCGATCCGCTGGATTGCCCCGCCAGAGGCCGGCGAGGTCTGGCCGGACTGTTGATCATTCCGGTAGTGGACCCTGAGCTTGTCAGCGCTCAGCACCATGTCGCCCTGAACCGCGTCGACGTTGCCGGTGAACGTCGCGATGTTCTCCTTCTGCAGCACCTCGAGCCTGTCGGCGGTGATCTCGATCGGCAGGCTCTTGTCTTGTTGCAGGATCTGCGCACGCGGCGGCGCGGGCGCTGCGAGCAACACCAGGGCGCCAGCTGCGGCCACGATCAGAGACCCGCGCGAGCCTGCCCTCAAGATGCCCGCTCTCCACCCTGGCGCGGCGGCAGTGTGACCTTGACCCGACCTTCGAAGCGCAGCACCTGGCCGCCTTCGCGGATCTCGAAGCGATCCGCCGAGAGGGTGCCGGGCGGTCCCGCGCCCTGAATCGGCTGAGTACCGCTCACCTCACCCCCCTGCAGGTTGACCTGCGCGCTCGGGGTTTCGAAACGGTAGCCATCGCTGGTGCTGAGCTTGATGCCGCCGGACAGATCCAGCTTCTCGCTCGTCCGGTCATAGGTCCCGGCCAGAGCCATCACGGACAGATCGCGCGGGCCGGCGGTGGCGATCTGGGCGGCCATCTGCTCCATGTGGATCCGGTCGGGGTGAGCCGGATCGGCGTAGGCCGATGCCGCCGTGACCTCAAAGGGCTCGGCCGCGTTGGTCTGACCGGCGTAGCGCGGATTGTGCATCAGCATGACATCGGTGCCGTCGACCTTCGCGTTGGCGAAGATCGGCGCGATCAGGCCGCTCGCTCCCCCCATGAGCTGCGGCCAGAGCACCGCAAGCGCGACCATCGACAACGCGACCGCCGGCAGCACGACCCGCAGGAGACCGACCGTCCCGCCGTACCGGCTGCGCTTTGCCGCTCCAGCGGGCCGGCCGCGACCGACGCCGGCTGCTTCGAGGCTCCTCATGCGATGCCCGCGCGCAGACAGTCGTGCATGTGCAGGGCGCCAACCGGTCGTCCGGCCTCGATCACGAAAATCACGGTGAACGGTCGCTCGGCCTGATTCATCACGGCGAGCGCTTCGGCGGCGAGCGCCTGCGGCCGGATCGTCTTCGGGCCGGCGGTCATGATCTCCACCGCCTGGCGCTGAAGGAGATCCGGGCTCATGTGGCGCCGCAGATCGCCGTCGGTGATGATCCCGACCAGCCCGCCCTGGCGGTTCACCACGCCGACGCAGCCGAGCCGCTTGGCGGTCATCTCGAGCATCACATCGGCCATGCGCGCCTGCAATCCGACCAGGGGCAGGTCCTCGCCCCGGTGCATCAGCTGCTCGACCCGAACGAGCTTCCTGCCAAGCTTGCCGCCCGGGTGCAGGAGGCTGAAATCCTGGGTGCTGAAGCCACGCCGCTCGAGGAGGGCGACCGCCAAGGCGTCGCACAGCGCGACCATTGCCGTGGTCGAGGTCGTCGGAGCCAGCCCCATCGGACAGGCTTCCGGACGCGCCGGCAACACCAGCACCAGATCGGCGGTCTCCGCCAGGCTGCTCGCGAGCCGGCCGACGATGCCAAGCAGCGGGATCGAGAACCGCCGCGTATAGGCGACGATGTCGGCGAGTTCCGGCGTCTCGCCCGAGTTCGACAGAGCGAGCACGACGTCGTCGCTGGTGATCATGCCGAGGTCGCCGTGGCTCGCCTCGGCCGGATGGACGTAGAGCGCCGGCGTGCCGGTCGATGCCAAGGTCGCGGCGATCTTGCGACCGACGTGACCGCTCTTGCCCATGCCGGTCACGACCACCCGCCCACGGGCCGCCGCGAGCCAGTCGACGAACCGGTCGAACCTGTCATCGAGCGCCTCGGCCAGCGCCATGAGGGCATCGGCCTCGGTGCGCAGCACCCGACGTCCCGCCGCCTGCGGCGCATTTGGTGCCGGGTCGGGATCAACCAGATCGTGAAGAGCTACAGCGGTCATCTTGGGCTCCTGGCTCACTCGGTCGGCCTTCTGGCCACAGTCGGCATCGGGAGCTTGGTCGTATCTTTGCTAAACCGGCTCCCAATGCACCGGGACGCCAAACCAGGTGTGCCGCCCTGGACCTATGGTTCAATTGCCATGCCGGTAATATGGCCATGGCGACTTGGGCGTCAACGCGACCGGGCCACGCATTTCGTGCGCCCGATCAGTAGGCAAAGATATCAGTCTCGGCCCAGCCGGCCAGATCCAATTCGACGCGATGCGGCAGGAAGGCGAAGCAGGCCGCGGCCAGGCCGGGGCGTCCTTCGCGCTCCAGCAGGGCGTCCAAACGCTCGCGCAGGCGATGCAGGTGCAGAACATCGTTGGCTGCATAGCTGAGCTGCGCCTCGCTCAACTCCAGCGCGCCCCAGTCCGAACTTTGCATCTTCTTCGACAGATCGATTCCGAGGAGGTCCTGGCACAGATCCTTGAGGCCGTGCTGGTCTGTATAGGTGCGCGCCAGCTTGGATGCAATCTTGGTGCAATACACCGGCCGACAGACGACGCCAAGGTAGCGGCGCAGGATAGCCAGATCGAAGCGGGCGAAATGGAACAACTTCAAGATCGCGGCATTTTCGAGCAGCCGCGCCAGATTGGGCGCGTGGTAGTGGCGCGCGCGAAAGCGCACCAGATGACAGGTGCCGTCCCCGGCGGACAGCTGGACCAGGCAGAGCCGGTCGCGTTGTGGCTTGAGGCCCATCGCTTCGGTATCGACGGCGACCACCGGACCGAGGTCGATCTCGGCCGGCAAGTCCCCCTCGTGTAGGCTGATCGACATACCGCGGCTGACCCAGCTCGACCCGACGCGTTCCATCCACGAGACCAACGTGTAACAGCGGGCGATCTCTTGGGCGAGATCTAGCCCGTCGCAAGTTAACCTCACCTGAACGGATCACCGCATGGATGGTGCCCAGGAGAGGACTCGAACCTCCACGGCCTTTCGACCGCTAGCACCTGAAGCTAGTGCGTCTACCAATTCCGCCACCTGGGCCGCAGACCAGTGTCGATGTAGGCCCTCGGGCATGTGCCGTCAACCGACATCCAAGCCGCTCGGGACGGCCGTCGCCACCGCTGCTTCGGCCTTCGAGGAGGCGGTTTTTCTTTTCCAACGCGCGTTTTATAGTCAGGCGCAGAGGGGGCGTGCGCAGCTGTGACGGGGAGCGAGGGGACGCCATGCGCAACCGACTGATCACGATCTTCGGCGGCACGGGCTTCATTGGCCGCCATCTCGTGCGCCGGCTCGCCGACCGCGGTGCTCGGATCCTGGTGATCAGTCGTGACCCGGCGCGCGGCGGCCACCTCCAGCCGATGGGCAGCGTCGGCCAGATCGTCGTCGAGCGAACCGATCTGGCGAGCGAGGAAGCGCTCGGGCGCGGGCTGCGCGGCGCCTTCGCCACGGTCAACCTGATCGGCATCCTGTACGAGAAGCGGCGGGGCGAATTCGAGCGGGTGCAGGGCGAACTGCCCGGGCGGATCGCCAAAGTGGCGGCCGAAGCGGGCCTCGAGCGGCTGGTCCAGATGTCGGCGATCGGTGCCGATCCCGGCTCGAGCAGCGCCTATGCCCGCAGCAAAGCGCAGGGCGAGGCGCGGGCGCGCGCGGCGCTGCCGCGAGCGACCATCGTGCGGCCGAGCATCGTGGTTGGCCCCGAGGACGGTTTCTTCAATCGCTTTGCAGCGATGGCCCGCCCGGCGCCGGCCCTGCCGCTGATTGGTGGCGGACGGACCCGCTTCCAGCCGGTCTATGTCGGCGATGTGGCCGCGGCCATCGTCGCCGCCTTGGAGCGTGACGACGCGGCCGGCGAGACCTTCGAACTTGGTGGGCCCCAGGTCTACAGCTTCGCCGAGCTGATGCAGTATATGCTGCGGGTGATCGAGCGTCGCCGCATGCTGGTGCCGATCTCGTTCGGGCTGGCGTCGTGGCTGGCCCGGCTGTCGGAGCTTGCGCCCGTACCGCCGCTCACGCGCGATCAGGTCGAGCTGTTGAAGACCGACAACGTGGTCGCCGAGGGCGCCAAGGGACTTCTCGATCTCGGTGTCACGCCGACCCCGATCGAGCTGGTCGTGCCCGAATATCTGGCCCGTTACCGGCGGTTTCCGATCCGGATGGCTCGCCTCTGATCAGTCTTGGCGATCAGTGCAGGAGCAGAAACGCGGCCATGACGAGGCCGATCGCGATTCGGTACCAGGCAAACGGCCCGAAGCCGTGGCGCGAGACGAAACCGATCAGCCCACGGACGACGATCAGCGCCGACAGGAAGGCAACGACGAACCCGATGGCGATCAGCTCGAGGTTGTCCGCGCTGAGCACGGCCCGGTTCTTGTACAGATCGTAGACCGAGGCGGCGATCATCGTCGGCACGGCAAGGAAGAATGAGAACTCGGTTGCGGTCCGCCGGTCGATGCCGAGCAGGAGCCCGCCCATGATCGTGGCGCCGGCGCGTGATACCCCCGGAATCATCGAGACGCACTGACAGAAGCCGACGTAGAGCGCGGTCCGGGCCGGCATTTCCTCGACTGTGTGGTCGCGGGGCGCCGGCAGGTGGCGTTCGATCACCAGGATCGCGACGCCGCCCAGGATCAGGGTGACCACGACGACCCAGGGATCGAACAGGTAGGTCTTGATGAAACGGTAAGCGAAGGCGCCGATGATCACCGACGGGAGGAAGGCGAGCAGGATGTTACGGACGAAGCGGAAC
>JBKPDM010000359.1:0-9755 GCA_046727895.1 Pseudomonadota bacterium
GCCGTCCGGCTTCGCAAGCACCGATCAGTTCGAGATCACGGTCGATCAGACCCCGCCCAAGATCGCGTTCGAGACGCCGCCGCCAACGGTCACCGCGGTCGAATGGCTGCCGCTGCGCGGCAAGGTCGACGGCGGCACCGAGCTTCAGATCAACGGCGAGCCGACCCAGCTGATCGGCGAGACCTTCGATGAGACCGTCACGCTCCGCCAAGGCGCCAATCGGATCGAGCTGGCGGCGAGCGATCTGGTCGGCAACGTCAGCGTCGAGAAGCTCGAGATCGTCCTCGACCAGGAGCCGCCGCAGCTGGTCAGCGAGTCGGTCTCCAAGAATCGGGCGAGCGGCGGCGACGCGGTGACCGTCAACGTCGTCGCCCGCGACACTTCCGGCATGAAGCAGGCGGCGCCGTTCACCCTCCAGGTCGGCGACCGGTCGTTGTCCGACTTCCTGCGCTTCAACAAGAGCAGTCAAAGCTATCGCTCGACGGTCATCTTACCCAAGGATGCGAGCGGAGCGATTGCTTTGAAGGACGTCGAGCTTGAAGATTACGCTGGCAATCGGAAAAGATACACGTTCAGGTAAACCAAGCCGCGATCACAAGCGGCCAGGAGGCCGTTCCATGCTGGCTTTGCCGCGCGCCATCTACGTCGTCCCCGGCTCGATCGCTCTGGCCGTCCTCGGCTGGAGCGGGCTCGCCGCGGCTCAGGAGACGCCGCTCTCGGTGACCTATGGCCCCAAGGCCTCGACCGGCGAGGGTGACCCCGACCATCGCGAGGTGATCTTCCTGAGCGTGCCGGATAGCGTCCAGGACCGGCTGTATCTGCGCGTGTTCGACCCCGATACCGGCGGCGACCATGACCTGATCTACGGCGGCGCCGAGGACACCGAGACCCGGTTCCGGCTGTTCGGCGGCGAGGGCGCCTACAGCGGCGCCGTGAGCGGCGGCCCGGAGCCCGGTCCCGAGCAGCTTGCCGCGGGCACCGTGCTCGATGAGCGGGTAATCGGGGCGAGCGCCGCCCTCGACGACCGCTGGCAGACCCTGTTCACGGCCCTGCCCGCTCAGGGCGAGGCGGTCGGGGGACGACGGGTCTTCCGTCTGCAGGTCGAAGGCACCGCCGGCAACGATGCCAACCTCTACTCGGTGACGCTCAGCCTGCGCGATCGCCGCAATCTGGCCCCGGACGGGCTCGAGATCGTCGACCTCAAGCCCACTGTGCGGGTGCCGGACAGCCAGCACGTGACCGAGCTGCGCTTCGAGGTGCCGGCGGACGCCGAGCGCCTGACGGTGCGCAACTTCGACGCCGCCAACGCCGCGATCTCGTTCGTCAGCGCCTTCCGCTCGGTGCCGCTCGCCGCATCGGGTCAAGACGAGTGGCGCGAGAGCGAGGTCGCCATCCAGCCGGACGAGCGCGGCCAGATCGCGGCCTTGGTGTTCGGCGGCGGCGAGGAGCTGCCGAATGACATCACCTTCCAGGTCACCGACCAGGCGGGCCAGGTGCTGCCGATCCAGCTGGCGCCAGGGCTCTGGAAGCCGAACCAGCGGCCCCTGCCGGAGGCCGACGTCGAGCTGCTCGCGAGCTGCGTCTCGGTCGCGTTCGACGCGTCGCGCTCGAGCGATCCGGACGGCGACCAGCTGAGCTACCAATGGGAGTTCGGCGACGGGGCCACCGGCGACGGTCGGGCCCTGGTCCACCAGTATCCCGGGCCCGGGACGTACCACGCGGCGCTGCGGCTCCTGGATTCCTCGGGTCAGGTCGGCGCCGGCGCGGTGCGGCCCTTCGACGTGTTCGTCAAGCGGCCGCCGAGCGCGGTGACCGGCCCGGATCTGGTCGTAGCACCAGGCGAGCCGGTCGCCTTCGACGGCAGCCGCTCGCAGGCCGGCGAGCGCCCGATCGGCCGCTGGCTCTGGGACTTCTACGACGGCAGCGGCGGCGAGGGACAGAGCGTCAGCCACGTCTTTGCCAAGCCCGGCCGCTACATCGTCACGCTCAGGGTCGAGGACGACAGCAGCCCGCCCTGCAATTTCGCGACCGCGCAGCAGATCGTGCAGGTCAACGCCCGGCCGGTCGCGGTCGGGGGCGAGGACCAGCGCCTCTCGGTCGGCCAGACCGTCACCCTCGACGGCCGGCGCAGCTACGACGTCGACGGCCGGATCACGGCCTACCAGTGGGATCTCGGCGACGGCACGACCGCGGCCGGCCCGACCGTCGATCATGCCTACGCGGCGCCCGGCACCTACACCGCCACGCTCACCGTCGAGGACGCAGCCGGGGTCACGAACAGCCGCAGCTCGGACTCAGTGCAGGTCGTGGTCAATGCGCCGCCGGTCGCCGAGGCCGGGCCCGACCGCCACGTCGCGATCGGCGAGGTGATCACCTTCGATGCCGGCGCCTCCCACGATCCCGACGGCAGCCTGATCGCCTACGCCTGGGAATTCGGCGACGGCGCGCGCGGCGACGGCAAGGTCGTGCAGTACGCCTATCACCGCTCCGGCGTCTACCGGGTCGGGCTCGAGGTGCGCGACGATTCCGCGACCGATACCAGCACCGCGAGCGACGCTCTGACGGTCGTGGTCAACGAGCCGCCGGTCGCCGACGCCGGCCCCGACCAGACCGTGAGCTCGAGCGAGGTTCACTTCGACGGCACCGGCTCGCGCGACCCGGACGGCAAGGTCGCCGTCTACGCCTGGGACTACGGCGACGGCGCGAGCGGCAGCGGGCCGACCCCGGTGCACGTCTACCAGAGCCCCGGCAGCTACCATGTGCGACTCACCGTGACCGATGATTCCGGGACACTCCGGAGCACGGCCAGCGACGAGATGCAGGTCGTGGTTAACGCCCCGCCGATCGCCGACGCCGGGCCGGATCTGGTCGGCGCACCGGGCCAGGAGCTGAACTTCGTTGCCGCCGGCTCGCTCGATCCGGACGGCGACGTCGCCAAATATGTCTGGTCGTTCAAAGACGGTGCCGAGGCCAACGGGCCGCGGGTCAGCCACAAGTTCGACCGGCCGGGCGTCTACAACGTGCGCCTCAGCGTCAGGGACAACACCAATCAGGACAAGGCGGTCGACTACGATGAGGCCAAGGTCGTGATCAACGCGGCTCCGGTCGCGCGGGCCGGTCCGGACGTGCGGGCGGCACCGGGCGATGCGGTCACGTTCGACGCCGGCAACTCGTTCGACCCCGACGGCGGCACGCTCACCTACCGCTGGGACTTCAGCGACCAGGCCGAGCCGAGCTTCGGCGGCCAGGTGGTCCGGGCCTACGCCGCGCCGGGCGTCTATACCGCCCAGCTGACCGTGACCGACGACAGCGGCGCCGTCAACGCGGTCGACCGCGACGAGGTCGAGATCCGGATCAACCATCAGCCGGTCGCCTCGCCCGGCTCGGACATCACGACCTGGCAGACCACGATCACCTTCGACGGCTCGGCGTCCGTCGATGCCGACGGCGACGCGCTCACCTATCGCTGGGATTTTGGCGACGGCACGCCGAGCGCCGAAGGCGCGATCGTCACCCATACCTACGCCGACGGCGGCAGCTATCCGGTGACGCTCTCGGTCAACGACGGCACCGGTCTCTGGAACGCGAGCGCGAGCGCGGCGATCACGCTCACCATCAACCGCCCGCCGGTCGCCGACGCCGGCGGCAACAAGGAGGTCTGCGCCGGCGACATCGTGGTGTTCGACGGCAGCGGCTCGAAGGATCCGGATGGCGGCCTGCTGCGCTATCACTGGGATTTCGGCGACGGGGGCAAGGCCGACATCGCCAATCCGACCCGGACCTTCACCAAGGGCGCGGTCTATCCGGTAACGCTGACCGTGCAGGACGAGTCAGGCTTCCCGAACGATCAGGACAGCTCCCGGATCGTGGTCAAGGTCGACGAATCGCCGCTCGCCAGCGCGGGCCCCGATCAGGAGGTCTGCGCCGGCACCGAGGTTCACTTCGACGGCTCCGGTTCGCATGATTTCGACGGCGTGGTCAACCGCTTCACCTGGAACTTCGGCGACAACACGACCGGCGGCGGCGACAAGCCGGTGCACGTCTACAGTCAGCCCGGCAACTACCGGGTGTTGCTGACCATCGAGGGTGACCAGGCCGGGCAGTGCGACAACACCAACACGGACGAGATGCACGTCAAGGTGGTCGAGGCGCCGGTCGCCAAGATCGCCGGTCCGAGCGCGATCCCGGTCGGGGCGGTCGCGCGCTTCGATGCCAGCCAGTCATCCGGCGCCACCGGCCGAATCCAGAGCTGGCTCTGGAACTTCGGCGACGGCGCCACCGCCGAGGGGCCGGCGGTCGAGCACGTCTATCAGAAGGCCGGCGCCTATTTCGTCCGCCTGACCATCGAGACCGACGCGACCGCGAGCGAATGCAACGCGAGCGCCGTCCAGCACGCCGTGGTCGCCAACGCCCCACCGGTCGCCAACGCCGGCGGCGATCGCTTGGTCGGGGTCAATCAGGAGGTGCTGTTCGACAGCTCAGGCTCGAGCGATCCCGACGGCACGATCACGTCCTGGTCCTGGGACTTCGGCGACGGCACGACAGCGTCCGGCGTGAACGTGCGCCATCGCTACCGCACGAGCGGCCAGTTCCCGGTGACGCTCACCGTGACCGACGATACTCAGCTCGAGAACAACACCGCGACGGCGACGGTGATGGCCACGGTCAACGCGCCGCCCGAGCCGGTGATCGCCGGACCGGGCGCGGCCTGCCCGGGCGAGACGGTGGCGTTCAACGGTCGCTCCTCGCGCGACGCCGATGGTGAGATTGCACGCTTTCTCTGGCGCTTCGGCGACGGCGCCAGCGCCGAAGGCGCCGACGTGACGCACAGCTACAAGGCGCCCGGGCACTATCCGCTGGCCCTGATCGCCGACGACGGCCGTGGTCTCAACAACAGCCAGCAGCAGACGATCCTGGATCTGCACGTCAACCGGCCGCCGCGCGCGATGGCCGGCCCAGACCGGCTGGTCTGCCCGGGCGAGGCGGTGACCTTTGACGCCGGCGCCTCGGTCGACTGGGACGGCGAGCTCGTGCGCTATCAGTGGGACTTCGGCGACGGCAGCACGGCCGAAGGCGCCAAGATCGAACACAGCTACGAGCAGCCCGGCGCCTATCAGGCGCGGCTGACCGTGACCGACGACTCCGGCTCGAGCTGCGCCAGCGCGGTCGATCTGGCCGATGTGCGCGTCGACGCGCCGCCGGTCGCCGACGCCGGCCCCGATCGCAAGGGCTTCGTCGGCGGCGCCTATGATCAGCTGCTGTTCGACGCCTCGGGCTCGAGCGATGCCGACGGTCAGCCGCTGAGCTACGTCTGGGATCTCGGCGACGGCACCACCCGGACCGGCGAGAAGGTGCTGCACGCGTACGGCAAGTCCGGCGAGTACAAGGTCCGGCTCGCCGTCTCCGACGGCACCGGCCTCGCCTGCGGCCAGTCGTTCGCCGAGATCAAGGTCGACGCCCGAAGCCGCGAGCTGACCAGTGGCGAGCCGGCCGCGCCGCCGCAGGCGCGACGGTAAGCGGCGGCGGGCCCCGGGCGACGCGGCGCATGCGGCTCAACCTTCGCACCAAGCTGCTGCTGTTTGCGATCGCGATCGCGATCGTGCCGCTGCTGGTCGCCGGCCGGACCATGATCCGGATCGCTCAGGACGAGCTCAAGAGCTCGGCCAACGAGCAGCTCGTGAACACCGCAAACCAGATCGCACGCGAGATCAACGACCTGTACGAGCGCACCTGGCTGGCACCGCTGGTTCTGATCCGCAACGCCATCGACGATCCGGTCCTCGGCGTCGAGGAGAAGATCGCGCTGCTCACCCTGGGCATCGCGAACATCCCCGACATCGTCGCGTTGCAGATCACGGTCGAGGGGGCCAGCCTGCCCCTGGTTGTGACCAAGGACGAGTTCACCGCCCGATTGAAGGCAGCGGGCCTCGATCCGGTCGAAGTCCTGCGGGTGCCGGCGGCGCTGGTCGGCGTCTTTGAGGAAAATGCCAGCGCCGACGTCAAGGATGTCGTCTACCTGCCGCAGACCGACGACTGGCTGGCCACGGTCGTCTTGCCGCTGAAGTCGCCACTGGCCGGCAGCCGCGCCGTCTTCTCGGCCCGGATCGACCTGAACCGGGTCGAAACCTTCATCCGCGACAACCCGTTCAGCAAGACCGGGGTGATCACCGTGGTCGACGGCCGCGGCCATAAGGTATTCGATCCCGCCCGAGCCGATCTGAACGACTTTCCGATCGTGGCCGAAGCGATTGGCCTGATGGCATCACGCTCGTCAGTCGTCAGCGTCGAGCCCTACGCCCGGCCGGATGGTACGGTGATGCTCGGTGCCTACGCCTTTCCGCGCTGGCTCAAATGGGCGATTCTGGTCGAGAAGAATCAGCGCGACGCTTATCTGGCGATCGACAAGATGACCGACAGCCTGGCGCTCTGGGGCCTGATCGGGCTGGCTGTCGCGGTCGGGGGCGCGGTCGCCCTGGCCCTCGGCATGAGCCGCTCGATTCTGGAAATCGACCGCGTGGCGGGCGAGGTGGCCAAAGGCAACTTCGCCGTCCGCGTGGTGCGCGGCGTCAGGCTCAAAGACGAGATCGGCGGTCTGGCCCGGCGCATGAACGAGATGATCGTCGGCCTGAACGAGCGCTTCCAGCTGGAGAAGTTCGTCTCGGGCGGCACAATGGCGGCGATCAGAACCTCCGACCAGCATGGCGTCCAGCTCGGCGGCGCGCGCCGGCGCGCCACCATGTTGTTCTGTGACATCCGAGGCTACACGGCGTTCGCCGAGGGGCACGAACCGGACGTCGTGGTCGATGTGCTCAACTTCTACTTCCAGCACCTGACCGATCTGGTGAAGCAGCACCACGGCGACGTCGACAAGTTCGTCGGTGATCAGATCGTCGCCGTTTTCCAGGGCGACGACATGGCGAGCGACGCGGTCGCCTGCGCGCTCGCGATGCAGCAGAAGATGACCGAGCTCAGCCGCGACCGCCCGGAATGGCATCTCGCCGTGGGGATCGGCATCAACACCGGCGAGGTGACCATGGGCGCCATGGGCAGCGCGCAGCGGATGGACTATACGGTGCTGGGCGACGCGGTGAACCTCGCGGCCCGGCTCTGCGCGCACGCCGGTCGTGGCCAGACGCTGATCAGCCAGAGCACCTCTGAGGCGCTCGCTGACCTCTCCCGGCTGGTCGTCGAAGCCCTCGAGCCGATTCAGGTCAAGGGCAAGAAGGAACCGGTCGTCGTGTATGAGATCCGCCCGCTGCCGACGGTCGAAGCGGTGGCGAGCTGACCGGCTGAGGCCTCCGTGCCATCGTCCACAGCCCGCTGATTCCTGGGGATAACCTGCGCGCAAACGTGGCGGGCGCGGCGCCCTCTCACTATGGTCGAGGTCGCGTCTTGGCAGCGGGTCATGAGTGCTCCTGGCAGCGACCGAGCCATCGTCAGCATCACCAAGTGGGCGCGCCGCGACGAGTGGTGCGAGCGCCTGGAGTGGATCATCGATGCGCACTTTGGTCCGATTCTGGCCGCGGTCGACCTGCCGGTCGAGGATCTGCCCGAGGTTCTGGGTGACGGGTTCCCGGCGCTGTTCGGCTGCGTCCTCGAAGACTTTCTGACCTGCGATTTCGGGCCGGATCAACAGAGCATCGTCGACGACTATCTGAAGCGGCGCGGCTTCAGAGAGCCGGCGCCGGTCAAGAGCTACCTGCGCGCGCTCCGGCGCTCGGTGACGAGCGTCTACCAGGTCGTGGCGGCCGCTCCCCGCAGCCACATCGTCCTGCGCGATCTGATCCGGAGCGGCGCGCCGATCCGGGTCGAGGACAAGCTCGGCGCGCGGAGTCTCGGGCCGGCGGATCATCTCGCCGCGCGGCTGCTGCCGATCAACGGTAAGACTTACCTGTCGAGTGGCGTGCTCCGCCTGCCCGCGGACCGGGCGCGGGCGCTGGTCAAGGACGCCAGGCGCCTCTGCCGGAAGGTCCGGCGCAGGATCGCGCGCGAGGCCGAGCAAAGGGGCATGGCGCTCGCCGACCTCGAGGCCGTCGTCCCGCTCGACGACGTCACGCTCGGCGAGCTTGCGCCGCTCTTCACCCACGTCTGGCTGAGCGGAGCGTTGGAGCAACTGCTTGACGTCGCCCTCACGGATGAGGACTTGGCCCGAGCGGCGCGCGAGGCGGATGCGGCCGCGGCTCTCCTGACCATGCCGCTGCCGGCGCTCGGCGGCAAGTCACCCAGGCAGGCGGCGCGCTCGCGCGATGGCCGGCGCCAGGTCGCACAATGGCTCAAGTATCAGGAGGCGCGCAGCCCGGGGCAAGCCGGTGGTGAGGTTGCAGCCGGCGCCGATCTCGGTTGGATGTGGCAGGCGCTCAAGATCGAGCACCTGAGATAGGCGCTCATCATCAGCCGCCACGGGGGCGCCCGCCCCTGGCTCACTCGCGCCGCCCCCTGCGCCCGTCCAGCTCAATTCCCTGATAGATCGCCGCCAGGTGGATGCAGACGTCGAAGTCGGCCAGCTCGACCATGGGGCTCAGATCGTCCGAATAGCTTCGGTACGACCACTGGCTGGCGGCGCATCGACTGAACACCTCGAGGAAATAGCCTTCGGTGCTGACCAGCACGTAGTGTTGGAGGTCGGCGATCTCGAAATAGGCCAGGCGTTTGGAGCCGCGGTCGCGCACCGCCGTGCTCGGCGACATCACCTCGACCACGATCGCCGGCCCGCCAGCCGTACCAGAGGCAGTACCCGGTTCAGTGAAGAGGACCATGGCGTCCGGTCGCAGGAGATGCGCATCGCCGACCCGGAGCGCGACATGATGCAGAACCCGCCAGGGTCGCCCGCGCAGCTGCCGGCGCAAGGCATCGCGGACCCGCCCGGCAAGCATCTCATGCGCCGTTGACGGAGTCTCGAGCGGCACGAAACGGCCGCCGATCAGTTCGCCGTCCTCGAAACGATCACTCACCCGCTCACGCGGCCCCAGCAGGGTGAAGCGTTTTGGCCTCATGCCAGACAGCTCGAACTCCCTCCGCGCTCGATCTCTCGTCGATGTCGGGGTGCGCCACTCATAATGGCGCCTGAAGCTCGCTTGGCAAGCCCTGCCGGGCCTGCCGCGACCGGCCGGCGCCGCATGACCCGCCCGACCCCACGGCCGCGCGGGCGACGATGGGCCGCCTAGGCCAGACTGCCCGCCAGCTCGGCATGAGCGCGGCGCGCGGCGCGGATCCGGGGCGTGGACCTGCTCGGTCATCCGCCGGGCCGCGAGGCGAGGGTCGGCGATCGTTGGATCGGCCCGGATCGGCTTGTGCAGCGTGATCCGAAAGCGGGCTCCCTCGAGCCGCTCGGTCCGGGTCGGGACCAGCCCGGTGCCGAGCTTGAGCGCGAGCCGCGCGGGAACGGTCGTGGTCGGCGCCTCGATGCCGAACAACGGCACCAGCTCGCGGGCATCAAAACGCTGATCCATCTGCAACCCGACGCTCCGGCCGGCGCCGATCTCGTTCAGGATTTGCCGCGGCCCGGCGGCGGCATGGATGAAGCCGACCGGCAGCGTATTGCGCCAGCGGGCGATCATCGCCTCGAGCCGGGCATTGCGCTGGGCGCGGAAGACGACGCTGACCGGAAAGCCCCCGAGGCTGCCGGCGATCGCCGGCAGGTTCCAGTTGCTCTGGTGGGCCGCGACGAAGATCATGGGCGTCATGCCATCGCGGACCGGCCCGAGATCGAAATGGGCGACCAGCTCGATGCGCTGGTCCGGACCGCGGGCGCAGAT
>JBKPDM010000360.1:0-5683 GCA_046727895.1 Pseudomonadota bacterium
CGCCTCGGGCGTGGCGAGCAGCAGATAGCCCCCCTCTTTGAACCCGACGTCGGGAGCTGTGCCGTCGACCGCGAGATAGTCGCCGATCCGCTTGATGAACTCAGCGCCGAACAGGCCGATGCGCACGTTCTCGGGCACCGAGAACTGCTGGCGGATGCCGCCGGTGGCGCGCGCCGAAGGCGCATTCTGGTAGGTCGGGTCGCGCTCGACCACGAGGATCGAGCCGCCGAAAGCATCCTCCGCGGCGAGGAAATACGCAGTGGCGCTGCCCATGACGCCGCCACCGATGATCACCACGTCGTAGCTCGACCGCATGCCGGCGATGCTACCCGGCCCGCCCGCGCCGCGCCAGATTTGCCGTGACCTTCGGCTGCCGGAGCAGGCGAGCCGGAGCGGTTCAGAAGGTCGCCGTCACGCCGCCGTCGACCGCCAGGATCTGGCCGGTCACGTAGCGGGCGTCGTCGGAGCAGAGGAAGCAGGCAGCGCCGGCGACATCGTCGGGCAGACCGGCCCGGCCGAGCGGAATCTTGCCGTACTTCAGGTAGACGGTCTTGAAGTAGTCGGTCGCGTGCTCGTGGCTGCCGTCGCGCAGCACGGCCATGCGGGTGTCGATGAAGCCGGGCGCGATCGCGTTGACCGTGATGTTCTTCCGGGCGAGGTCGCAGGCTAGGCAGCGGGTCAGATTGACAATGCCGCCCTTGGCGGTCGAGTAGGGGATCGAGTCCTTTCTGCCGAGCAGGCCCATGATCGAGGCGATGTTGAGGATCCGGCCACCACCCGCCCTCACGATCGACGGCACCGCCGCCATGGTGCAGATGAGCGCGCCGTCGAGATTGACCCTCAGCACCTCGGAGAAGCGTTCATAGGTGAGCTCCTCGAACGGCGAGATGTCGAGGATCGCAGCGTTGTTGACCAGAATGTCGAGCCGCCCGAAGCGAGCCTCGGCGAGTGCCACCGTCGCCGCGGCCTGCTCGGCACTCGTGATGTCGAGCGCCGCTCCGTTCACTTTAGACGCGGGTCCGAGCGCCCGTGCCGTCTCCGTGGCGACGTCGCCGTCGATGTCGGCGATCACGACCTTGGCCCCTTCGGCGAGAAAGCGCCTGGCGATCGCCTGTCCGATGCCCCGGGCGCCCCCGGTCACGACGGCGACCTTGCCGGCCAGTCTCCGATCCGCCATCTGCGTCTCCCCCGATGCCGTCAGCCGAGCCCGAGCTGCTCCTCGGCGCCGCCGGCGAAGCGCGCCAGGACCAGGGTGAGCAGCGCCGAGAACAGCAGAATCAGCGTCACCAGCGCGTTGATTTCGGGCGTGAAGCCGACCCGCATCATGGCATAGAGGCGGATCGGTAGCGTGCTGGTGTCGCCGACCAGGAAGAGCGTGATGATGGTCTCGTCGAAGGAGAGGGCGAAGGCGAGCAGCGCGGCGCTGATCAGCGCGATCTTGAGGTGCGGCAGCAGGACGTAGCGAAAGGTCTGGAAGTGGGTCGCGCCGAGGTCCTGCGAGGCCTCGATCAGGCTGCGGCTCAGCGCCTGCAGCCGCGTCAGAACCGTGCGGTAGACCAGCGCCAGGACGAATGCGCTATGACCGACGACCACCGCGATCAGGCCGCGCGGGAAGTCGATCTCGCGGAAGAACACCAGGAGCGAGAGGCCGGTGATGATCGGCGGCAGCAGGAACGGGAGGAAGATCAGGAATTGCAGCGCGCTCGCGAGCCGGCCCCGGCTCTGATGGATGTAGAAGGCGAGCAGGGTTGCGAGGATCAGAGCGATCGGTACGGCGGACAGGCCAACGACGAGACTGTTGGACAACGCCTCGAGGATCTGATGGTTGTCGAGCAGCCTGGCGTACCACTCGGGCGAGAAACTGTCCCATTGGATCTGGCCCCGCCGCAGCCGGAAGAACGACAGCAGGGCGACCAGAACGATGGGCAGGTAGAGAGCCAGGAGCACGAAGCCGGTGATCAGACCGAGCGTCCAGCGGAGCTGCGGTTGGGTGGCGACGGCGGGGGCCGTCGCGGCGCGCGCGGTGGCGCTCCTCATCGGCGCTGCCAGCGCGGGCTGGCGATCCGGTTGGCGAGCCCGATCACGCCGAGCGCGCTCAGCAGCAGGACGACCGAGAGCGCCGCGCCGAGCGGCCAGTTGAAGGCCATCCCGAACTGGCTGAACACCAGGCGGCCGAAGGTGAACCCCTGGGTGCCGCCGACCAGCTCCGGGGCCAGGAAGTCGCCGAGCGCCAGCACGAAGCAGAACATCGCTCCGACCACTGCCCCCGGCAGGCTCATCGGCAGAGTGATCCGGCGGAAGGTCTGCCAGGGCGTGGCGCCGAGGTCGGCCGAGGCGTCGAGCAGGCTCTTCGGGATGCGCTCGAGCGCGATGAAGATCGGCAAGATCATGAACGGCAGCATGATCACCGACATGGTGATGAGCACCGCGTTCATGTTGAACAGGAAGAGGTCCGAAGGCTGATCGAGGATGCCGAGGAAGATCAGCGCCTGATTGAGCAGGCCGCTCGATCCGAGGATGCCGCGCATCGCATAGATCTTGATGATGTAGCTCATCAGGAGCGGGATCACGAGGGCGAGCACCAGGTGATACTTCCGCCGTCCCTGCATCCCAGCCAGGAAGTACGCGACCGGATAGCCGAGCAGGAGGTTGATCGCCATGACCCGGACGGCGAGGAACAGCGTGTTGACGAAGACCCGGGTGTAGGACTCGTTTTCGAGGAACTCGACGTAGTTGGCGAGAGTGAAGCGGCGGACGATCTGGTTGCCCTCGACCTGCCAGAACCCGTAGAGCAGGAACGACACGAGCGGGATCAGGATGAACAGGGCGGGGAGCGCGTAGGTCAGGCCGAGCCAGAGGAGCCTGAGGGCGAGGCCCTGGGCGCGCTCGGCGGGCGAGGGCGGCGCCAGGGCGATCCCGGTCATCGCGGCTCGTCTTCGTCCGCACCGGGAATGGCAGCGCACTCGGCTGGCGCCCAGACCAGCTCGGCGCGATCGCCCGGGCGCAGCGCGATGCCGCCCATCCGGCTGGTCACCTTGACCAGGATCGGCCGCTCGGGCGCCGCCCGGCTGCTCACCCACACGCGGCTGGTCGGACCGATGAAGTCGATCGAGCGCACCTCGACCGCCAGGCGGTTCAGACCTGGCGCGCCGTCGAGCGCGCGCGGCGAATGATCCGGCGCCTCGATGCGCAGCGCCTCGGGCCGGACCGCGATCGTGACCGGTGCGCCCTCGGCCAGCTCATCGAGGCGTGCATCGGCGCAGAGCAGCCTGCCGAAGGGCGTCTCGACGCTGCCCGGCCCGTTCGCGCCGCCGCCGCGCCTGCTGCCCGGCAGCAGATTGTTGTCACCGAAGAAGGTGGCGACGAATCGTGTGCCCGGCCGATAGTAGATTTCGTCGGGTGCGCCGATCTGCTCGATCGCGCCATCGTTCATGACGCAGATCCGATCCGACATCGCGATCGCCTCCTCCTGGTCGTGGGTGACGAAGAGGAAGCTGATCCGGACCCGGCGCTGCAACGACTTCAGGAACTCCTGCATCTGGCGGCGCAGCTCCGCATCGAGGGCGCCGAGCGGCTCGTCGAGGAGGATCAGCTTGGGCTCGCAGATGAGCGCACGGGCGAGCGCCACGCGCTGACGCTGGCCACCGGAGAGCTGGCTCGGGTAGCGCAGGGCGAAGCCCTGGAGCGCCACCACGTCGAGCGCTTCGTCGACGCGCCTCCTGATCTCGGCCCTCGCCACGCCGCGGACCATCAGGCCGTAGCCGACATTCTGGCCGACCGTCATGTGCGGGAACAGAGCGTAGTCCTGGAACACGGTGTTGAACGGCCGGCGAAAAATCGGCACCCCCGCGACGTCGCTGCCATCGAACAGGATCCGGCCCGCGCTCGGCTCGGTGAAGCCGCCGATCAGGCGCAAGATCGTGGTCTTGCCCGATCCGCTCGGCCCGAGGATGGTCATGAATTCGCCGTCCTCGACCGCGAGGTTGATGTCCCGCAGCACCGTGGTCTGGCCGTAGCGCTTGCCGACCTCGATCAGCTGCAACCGTCCGGAGACTGCCCGCAACTGGTAACCCTCTGACCCATCGACGCCCATCTTGAATGCGGGGCTGTTCCTGACCGCTATGCTCATCGCAGCGGCTCACGCCACCTTATAGGCTTTGACGGCATCCCAGTTGAGCTCGATGCCGAGGCCGGGCCGGGTCGGGCGGGCGATCACGCCATCGACCAGAGAGAGCTCTTCCTCGACCAGCTCCTTGCGCAGCGTCTCTTCGCAGAGCTGCGGCGGCAGGTATTCGATGAAGGCGCAATGGGGCGTGGCGAAGGCGAGATGCGCCGTGGCCGAGATCGACACCCCCGTCTTCCAGCAGTGCGGCACGACGGTGAGGCCGCGCTCCTGGGCCATGGCGCAGACGACGCGCGCTTCGCTCAGGCCGCCGACCCGGCCGACGTCGGGCTGGGCGACCCCAATCCTGCCGCGATCCATGAGCTCCTCGAACTCGTAGCGCGTCGCCAGCCACTCGCCCGCGGCGATCGGCATCGGCGACCGCTCGGCGAGCATGGCGTACTGGTCCAGATAGTCCGGCCAGATCGGCGTCTCCAGGAAGTAGAGGTCGAACTCGGCCCAGTCCCGGATCACTGAGAGGGCCGTGGCGGCGTCCTCCCAGAGATACTGGACGTCGACCATCAGCGTGATCTCTGGGCCGAGGGTGCTCCTGACCGCGGCGACCACCTCGGTGTGGCGGTCATAGGACTCCTCGAGGCCGCTGTGGGCGTAGGGGCCGGCCATGGTCACCTCGCTCTTGACCGCCCGGAAGCCGAGCGCCCTGGCGCGCTCGGCCGAGGCGCAGAGCGCATCCCGATAAGCCTCGAAGCTGTCGCCCGCCGGCTGGAGCGAGGCATAGGGCACCACCGGATCGGAGCGCAGCGGGCCGAGCAGCTCGCACACCGGTCGGCCAAGCGTCTGACCTTTCAGATCCCAGAGCGCCATGTCGATCGCGCCGATCGCATGCACCACGGCGCCGCGCCGGCCGTTCATCGCCGTGGCGACGTAGAGCTTTCGCCAGATGCCTGCGATGTCGGCCGGATCGCTGCCGATCAGCAGCTCCCTGATGCACCGGCCCATGGTGTGGGTGCCGGGCGCCTCGATGCAGGCCTTGGCGATCCAGGGGTTGACGTCGGTCTCGCCGAGCCCGCTCAGGCCTTCGTCGGTGCGGATCAGGACCAGGAAGCTGTCTTGGGCCGAGGAGGTGAAGGCAGGATCGTAGTTCGGCGCCAAGAGGACATGGCATTCGACGTCGGTGATCTTCATGGCATGACGGTCCGCCGATAGGAGATCGGGATCGACGGCGCGACCGCGGTCGCCGCGCCGTCCTGCCGTGGCTCTATTGTACCGGGGTCGCCTTGACCTCGTTCCAGATCTGGGTGCGCTTGGCGAAGTCCTCGGCCGGGCGCAGCCAGGTCAGCTTGTCGGCATAGTCCAGGCCCTCGCTGACCGAGGTCGTGTTGCCGTAGCCGTATTTCGCCGAGAGGCGCTCGCCGACCGACTTGTCGAGGAAGAAGTTGACCCAGGCATGGGCCAGCTCGGGGTCGTGCACGCCCTTGGACATCGCCCAGGTGTCGAGCCAGCCGACCCCGCCCTCCTTGGGGATGATGTACTCGACGTTGTAGCCGCGCTTCTTCAGAT
>JBKPDM010000361.1:0-5159 GCA_046727895.1 Pseudomonadota bacterium
TCGGCAAACCGGAGACCTTCAACTTCCTGGGCTTCACCTTCGTCTGCGGCAAGAGCCGTCGGGGCCGCTTCCGAGTTGAACGGAAGAGCCGCCGCGACCGCATGCGAGCCAAGCTCAAGGAGATCAAGGAGGAAATGCGACGGCGGCGGCACCAGCCGATCCCCGCGCAGGGGAAGTGGCTGAGGCAGATGCCGAGGTGGCCGACGCTGTCGTGGACGCAGTAGACGATCGTCTGGCCGTGCGCGCGGATGTCGTCGACGCTGGCGTAGAGGTCGGTGATCCAGCCCAGCGCCTGCTGCGGCGGCGTGATGTTGTCGCCCTTGGAGCAGAAGACAACGATCGGCGAGCGGATCTCGCGCAGGTCGATCCGCCGGCCGTCCGTCGTGATCAGTTCGGCCGTCGCCAGCCGGTTGCCGACGAACAGGTTATCGACGATGTACTGCATCTCCTCGGCGTTGAGCAGGACGTATCCGCCCCAGTAGCGCTCGAAGCCGAGGTAGCGCTCGGGCTCGGTGTCGATCTTGGAGTAGACGTTGTAGTGCTTGGTCCAGAGCGTGTTGGCCGGGTTCAGGTTCTCGAA
Organism: Pseudomonadota bacterium; assembly: GCA_046727895.1. Lineage (GTDB taxonomy): Bacteria > Pseudomonadota > Alphaproteobacteria > Geminicoccales > Geminicoccaceae > DATAOG01. The sequence goes on from JBKPDM010000361.1 coordinate 581, forward strand.
GTTCCGGACCATAGGCGCCGTCGAAGGCGCCGTTGCCGAGGTCGCCCGTGAGCGCGGTAAGCCAGCTCCCGCCGAGCAGCCCGCCCGAGTAGCGCATCGGGTTCTTGCCGCGCTCGCCGGCCCAGTAGGAGAGCGGCGAGCCGGCGACGATGATCGGGCCGAACAGCTCGGGGCGGGTCGCGGCGGTCATCAGGACCTGCCAGCCGGCCTGGCAGTTGCCGATCACGACCGGCTTGCCCTCGGCCGCGGGATGGAGTTCGGCCACCATCTCGAGGAAGTGCGCCTCGGCGCGCATCACGTCTTCGACCGTCTGGCCGGGCACGTGCTTCGGCAGGAAGCCGACGAAGTAGCAGGGATGGCCGGCACGCAGGGCGACGCCGATCTCGCTGTCCGCTTTAAAACCGCCGATGCCGGGCCCGTGCCCGGCGCGTGGGTCGACGACCACGAAGGGCCGCTTCTTCGGATCGACCGGCACGTCCTCGAGCGGATCGATCCGGACCAGCCCGTAGTTGACCGGGCGCTCGAGCTTGCGGCCATCGGCGACGAGCTCGCCGGTGAAGCTCAGGACGTGCGGCACCTTCTCCGCCATATGCTCGTGGTACTGGTTGCCGCGCCGCCGCATGACGTCGAGGTAGAGGACGCTCCGCTGCCACGCGTCGACCCAGTAGGACGAAGCGTCCGACCACAGCCGCGACCAGGCGTCCAGGGGCGAGGCCTCGCCGCGCCCCGCCGGGACCGGCGTCGCTTTCGGTGCCTCCAGCGGTCGGCGCGCGCTCTGCTCGACCAGGATCCCTTCGCGCTCCCGCCTCATCAAAGGTGCACCTCCGGTGCCGGTCCGAATCCCGGGAGGCCGCTGCGGACGCAGGTCCCCGATCGGTTCGTTGTTGCTCCCGTGCGGGCGTGTTCCGGCTCAGGCGGCAGAGCCGTCATCGCACCGCCTCGCCGCCCAATCAGCCGGGCGACCCGTGCGCAACCAGAACTCGATGCCCACCAGGGATCACCCGCTGACGGGCCGGCGCGTCCCGCCCCGGAGGCCACCCGCGTCCTCGCCGATGCTGACCAGCGGACGGCGACTGATGTTTCTTATGCTCGGCTGACCAGAAAGGATTGGCCTGAATCAATCGCGGCAATTTCTTGGCTCATGCCGATATCGAGCTCTGTGCCGTCGCCCCCCGTTGGCGATCGCGAGATCGTCCAAGGACCGGCGCTCCTGGTTGATCGAGCGGCGGACTGGCTGATGGAACAGGCGCTGGGCCAGACGGCGCTGGAGGATCTGTTCCGAGGCTGTTGCGAGCGCCTGCTTGGCGCGGGGATTTCCACTGTCGCGAGCGCACATTACGTTTCGCGTGCTGCATCCGCTCTACGAAGCCATGGGGATGACCTGGTTTCGCGGCAGCGCCGTGGAGAGCGCAAACTACCTCCATCGCGAAGGCGAAGAGCCTCCAGAACCGTTCGCATCCAGCCCCCTCTGGCACATGGTCCGAACCCAGCTCCCCTTCTTTCGCCGGCGCCTGACGGGTGATGAGGCGATCGTCGACTTCCCGGCACTAGCCGAGTTACGCGATGCCGGAGCCACCGATTACCTGGGCTATTTGGTCTACTTCGGCGGCGGCCCTAGGGACGGAATTGCTGGATTCTGGACCACAGACCGACCGTCGGGTTTTCGCGAGCAGGATATCCGAGACTTGTTGCGCATTCAGCAGCGACTCGGTGTCGCCTCGAAGATGCGAATTAGAGAACAGATCGCGTTGAACGTCGCGACTGCCTACCTTGGACCAAATGCCGGTCGCCGTGTGCTCGCTGGCCAGATTCAACGCGGCGACGGGGAGACCATCCACGCCGCGATCTGGTACAGCGACCTGCGCGGGTCAACCGGCATGGCAGATGCCTTGCCGCCGGATGATTACATCCGAACGCTTAACGATTACTTCGAATGCGCGGGTGGCGCGGTGCTTGCCCCACTATAGTGAGATCGTGGCCTTCATCGGGGATGCGGTTTTGGCGATCTTCCCCGTCGACGAAAACTCGGACGCCACCACCCGTGCCTGCGAACGTGCCCTGGCGGCCTGTCGAGAGGCGCAAAGTCGATTCGCGGCCGTGAACCTCAGGCGGAAAGAGAAGGGGGAAGATCAACTGGCGTTCGGCTTGGCGCTGCACCTGGGCGACGTCCTGTTTGGCAATATCGGACTGCCTGAGCGCGTTTCGTTCTCGATTATCGGCTCGACTGTCAACGAAGTGGCGCGGCTGGAAGCGCTGACCAAGGAGCTGGGCCGCCAAATCCTGGCGACCCGGGCTTTCGCGGGCCATACCTCGATCATGTGGGGCAATCTCGGTCGCCATCAGCTTCGCGGTGTCGGTGCGCCCCTGGAAATTCTCTCGCCTGCGGAAGCCTGACGGCGGCGCGAGCGAGCGTGGTCGGGCCCCGGCGCCTCAAGCCGCTGCCTCTGCGCGCCATCGGGCAGCGCCACGGGCGCTCGCCGCCTGGCGCGCATCAAAGAGCGAGCTCAATATCTAGCGCTGATAGCGCCCCATGAGCTCGCGGAACTCCTCGAAGGTGATCTCCCCGTCGCCGTTCCTGTCGATCGCGTCGAACTGGCTGAAGGGCGCCTCCACGAATTCCGCGCCACTCATCTTGCCGTCGCCGTCAGCGCGGTCCCGGTCATGGACGCCTCGGGCACGCTGCTCGGCATCGTGAGCGAGGGTGACCTTATCCGCCGGCGTGACGTCGCCCGCGACGAGCGGACGTCCTGGTGGCTGGAGATGCTCGCGGAGGGCGAGGATATCGCGCCGGAGCTCCTGGCCTACATCCGCTCCGGTGACCGGCTGGCGCGCGACGTGATGACCCGCGAGGTCGTCACGGTCGAGGAGCAAACGCCGCTGCCCGAGGTCACGCGCCTGCTGGAGGAGCACCGCATCAAGCGCGTGCCCGTGCTGCGGCAGGACCAAGTCGTCGGCATCGTCAGCCGTGCCGACCTGCTCCGCGCTTTGACATACGAGGAGGAGATAACGAAGGGGCCGCCGCGGCCGAGCACTTCGTTCGAGATGTCGCGTCCCGTTCCCTTCGCCTTCGACGAGTTCGGAGGGTCCACCGGGGCGCCGCGGCTGCCGCCGAAACCCTCGATTGCGCCAAGAATTAGAGCGGCAAGCGCGTCGTGGGTCATCAGTCGATGTCTCCGAGATCAAGCTCGCTCGCGCTACGATCTGGTGCTTGATGATAGGTGAAGCCCGGCCGAGGGTGCGGTTAGCGACTTTGGCCGCCACGGATCGGAAGTCGATCTTGCGGAACGCCGGCCAATATATGTCCGCGAAGTAGAACTCGCTGTAGGCGCTCTGCCACAGCAGGAAGCCCGAGAGGCGGATCTCGCCGCTGGTGCGGATGATGAGCTCCGGGTCGGGCAAGTTGGCGACGTAGAGATGGCGGCTGATCGCCGCGGGCGTGACGCGTCCGATGGCATCGGCCAGCTGCGCCCCGCGCTTGCCCTCGTCATAGCAGGCGCGCGGACCGGTCGGGTTGACGTGGCCGTAGTGGCTTCGGCCTGCGGGTGCACCAGGGGATCGCCATAGACTTCGCTGGTCGAGGCCTGCAGAATCGCAGCGCCGGTCCGGTGCGCGAGCCCGAGCAGATTGAGCGCTCCGAGCACGCTCGCCTTGACCGTCCGCAGCGGGTCCTCCTGGTAATGAGGGCAACGCTGGACAGGCCAGGTTATAGATTTCGTCGACCCGGATCTGGAGCGGCTCGACGACGTCGTGCTGCAGGAGCTCGAACCGGGGACGACCGCGCATGCGGCGCACGTTCTCGCGACGACCTGCGGAGATGCTATCGACGCAGACTACGCTATGGCCGGCGTCGAGCAGCCGCTCGCAGAGATGCGAGCCGAGAAAGCCGGCGCCGCCGGTGACCAGGTGCGCTTGTTCATCGCGTGGGTTCCCTCGGGAGTCTCCGTCACCGGCCTTGGCGGGCGGCGGCTGTTGCGGCGATCTCGAGCTCTTCGATTGCCGCGCGCCCGCCGCGCGCTGGGGCGGGGACACATAGATAAATTTCGTGGCCGGGGCGCCCGATCACGCGCAGCCCGGCCGAGCGGAGCAGCGCCAGCATGGCAGCGTGGTTAGGGATCCACCAGTTGGTCGGATCACCGCACAGGCGGTCCTCGATGAAGGCGAGCCGGGGCCAGCCGGGCTGGTCGAGGCGGGCGCGGTCCCCAAGGCCCATGTCCTGAGCGGTCTGTGCGACCCCTTGGTCCGCGGACGTCAGGCTCTGGAAGACGAGCAGCCGGCGCGCCATGCGGGCGACGATGTCGAGGCCAAGCAGCGGGTAGCGCAGGTGGTAGAAGACGCCCATGAAAAGCACCAGGTCGTAGCGCTCGGCGACGTCGGCGAGCGCATAGACCTGCCGCCGCTGAAAGCGGATGCACGTCTCGAGGCCAAAAGCGCTCGCCGCCCAGCGGGCCTGGCAAAGGTAGCGCGGATCGAAGTCAACCGCGGTGACCTCGGCGCCGCGGCGGGCCAGCTCGAAGCTGTAGAAGCCGGCGTTGCAGCCGACGTCCACCGCCGTCCATCCCGTGAGGTCCTCGGGCAGCCA
>JBKPDM010000362.1:0-9485 GCA_046727895.1 Pseudomonadota bacterium
GAACCATGCTACCCGAATTCGGGCCGGCGCAAGACCCTCAACACCGCCGTCTACGCTGCGCGAGGACGAGGTTGGGGTGGCGGCGGAGGTTCCGTGGCCAGGGCCGGCGCCTTGGTCGTGATCACGTGGCCGGCGCTGCGCGCCTCTGCGCCGCTCGGCGAAGCTGTCTGCGCGCGTGCGTCGGCCGCCACGGCCTTCAGTCGGGCGCGCACGTCGAGCCTGCGCCAGATCGCCAGCACGCCGAAGAGCAAGACTGCGAGCAAGCCGAGATCGAGGACGTGCAACCCGTCCTCATACACGCTGACCGCTCCCGCAGTGAAATCCGCCACGCCAAAGGCGAGCAGAGCCACGATGGCCAAGCTGCCCAACTCGCCCGCCCATGAGCCGATCGCCCAGCGCGGCGGGTTCGGACTGCGGCAGGCGATCGCCAGCGCCGCGAGGGCAAAGAGCGCGGCGCAGATCAAGAGACCACCGAGCGCCAACATTGGCCTTGTCCTTTTCAGACTGAGCAGCGAGCAGGCCTGCGGTCCAAGGTGAAAATCGCGGCCGGCCCGGCACTGGTTGGATTCGAGGCGCGGCCAGCTCGCAGGGAGGGCGAGCGGCGCGCCGTCAGCGCCTACGCAAACGCCGATTCTGGAGACGGCGGGCCGGTCGGCCTGCGGGCAGTGCCAACGGAGCCGCGATGGAAGACGTCTCTGAGATCGCCCTCGAAGGCTGCCAGGCCCTTTGGCGGAGCCAGAGGCTCGTCCGCTGCGCTCAGCCGGACGAGGGGCGATTTGGCCGGACCAAGCGCTGGTGTGGTCTCGAACCGCGACCAGCGCGCCAACACGCCGAGGTCCCAGGGCTGGGCGGGGCGGACGCGCGGCGCCGGCGTCTTGGCTTGAGCAACGCTGTACTGGGGAGCGATCGCATCGAGAAAGGCGGCCGGGGCCGGCGTGAGATCGGCTGGCGATAACGGCCGGGCGAACGGAGCGATCGCCAAGAGGATCGCGAACCACGCCGCCAAGCGGCTCCGCGCCTGCCGGACTGCTCGCGCCCGCAAAGTCACCCGCCACGCCCGATATCTCCCGCGCCACTGACCGAGGCGGCACAGTCGATGTCACGCTGTGCAGGAGCGGCAGGATGATCCCGGCCGCCGGGGGGCGTCAAGAGCCGCTCGGGGCGAGGGCGCGCCCCGAGCGCGTCAGCCCTGGCGCACCTTGTAGCGCGGATTGGTCTTGTTGATCACAAACACGCGACCCTTGCGGCGCACGACGCGACAGTCCTTGTGCCGGCGCTTTGCCGTCCGTAGCGAATTCTTGATCTTCATTGGCTGAGAGCTCTGTCTACTTCTTGCGCCGGAAGCTGGAGAAACGCCGATTGAACTTGTCGACCTGGCCGCCGCGCTCGACGATCCGCGAGCGGTCGCCGGTCCAGGCGGGATGAACCATGGAGTCGATCTCGAGCGTCAGCCTGGCCCCGGGCTCGCCATAGGTCGAGCGGGTGGCGAAGGTCGAGCCGTCGGTCATCACGACCGTGATTTCATGATAGTCCGGATGAATATCCTTCTTCATCGGCTTTCTCCCCGTGGGGCCGCCGGCTATATAGCCGGAGCGCCGGTGCCGGGCAAGGGGCCGGCAGAACCGAACCATGGACGAGGGACGAGGCATGGAAGGGGCCGCCCGCTCGATGGGTAAGGACGGTGCGACGAGCGCCGGCAATCGCGATCTTCGCCAGTTGCGCCGCCTGGTCGGCTATGTCGCGCCCTATCGCTGGCGGGTCGCGGCGACACTCGCGGCGCTCGTGCTGGCGTCAGCCTCGGTGCTCGTGTTCGGCATCGGGCTTCGCTACCTGATCGATGGCGCCTTCGGCGCCGGCCGGACTGCCGCGCTCGATCACGCGCTCAAGGCATCGCTGATCGTGATCGCCGTGCTCGCGGCCGCGACCTTTGCCCGGGCCTATCTCGTGGGCTGGCTCGGTGAGCGCCTGGTCGCCGACCTGCGCACCCGGGTCTACGGCCACGTGATCGGTCTCTCGCCCGGCTTCTTCGAGCTGACGCGGATCGGAGAGGTGCTCTCGCGGCTGACCGCGGATACGTCGATCCTCCAGACGGTGGTGAGTGCGAGCCTCTCCCAGGCGCTGCGCAACGTCCTGCTCCTGATCGGCGGCCTCGCCCTTCTGGTCGTGACCAGCCCCAAGCTGACCGGCCTGGTGCTGGTGGTCGTGCCGCTGGTGGTCGTCCCGATCGTCGTGATCGGCCGCCGCGTGCGCCGCCTCTCCCGCTTGGCGCAGGATCGGCTCGGCGCCGTGAGCGGCCATGGCGAAGAGGCCCTGAACGCGGTCCGAACCGTACAGGCTTTCGCGCAGGAGCAGCGCGAGCGGCGCATGTTCGGCGACTTGGTCGAGCAGGCGTTCGCCGCGGCAATCGGTCACGCCCGGGCGCGCGCCGGCCTGGCAGCCTGCGTCATCACGCTGGTGTTCGGCGCGATCGTCGCCGTGCTCTGGATCGGCGGGCAGGACGTGCTCGCGGGCAAGATCACCGGCGGCGAACTCGCGGCGTTCGTGTTCTATGCCTCGGTGGTGGCGAGCGCGGCGGGCGCGCTCAGCGAGACCACCGGCGACCTGCAGCGGGCGGCGGGGGCGACGGAACGCCTGTTCGAGCTGCTCGACACCAGGCCCGAGATCACGGCGCCGGCAGCGCCGCGGCCGCTGCCGACCCCGCTGCGCGGCGCGGTCCGCCTGGAGCACCTCACCTTCGTCTATCCGGCGCGCCCCGATCTGCCGGTGCTGCGCGATTTCGATCTGGCCGTCCAGCCTGGCGAGACGGTCGCCCTGGTCGGCCCCTCGGGAGCCGGCAAGAGCAGCGTCATTCAGCTCATCATGCGGTTTTACGATCCCGACGTTGGGCGGGTCCTGCTCGATGGGGTCGATCTGCGCGACCTGGAGCCGGCAACGTTCCGCGCCCGGATTGGTATGGTGCCACAGGAGCCGGTGATTTTTTCCGCCAATGCCCGGGACAACATCCGCTACGGCCGCCCCGATGCCAACGACGCCGAAGTTCGTGCAGCGGCCGAAGCCGCGGCGGCGACCGAGTTTCTTGATCGGCTACCGGAAGGCTTCGATAGCTTTCTGGGCGAAAAGGGCGTCCGCCTGTCGGGCGGCCAGCGCCAGCGGATCGCCATCGCGCGTGCGATCCTTCGCGACCCGGTGATCCTGCTGCTCGACGAGGCAACGAGCTCGCTCGACGCCGAGAGCGAGCGGCTGGTTCAGGACGCGCTCGAGCGGCTGCGGCGGGGGCGGACGACGCTGGTCATCGCGCACCGCCTGGCGACCGTGCTCAAGGCCGATCGGATCGTGGTCATGGATCACGGTCGCGTGGTGGCGACCGGCACCCACCAGCAGTTGATCGAGCAGGACGGGCTCTATGCCCGCCTCGCGGAGCTGCAGTTCGACGTCGACGCTCGCCTCGCCGCGGCGGACTGAGGATCGCGTGACCAAGCGGCTACCGATCCTCGATGGGCACAACGACGCCCTGCTGGCACTCGCGCGTAATCCGAAGCGCCCGGACAGCCTGCTCGAGCGCTCCCCGATCGGTCACCTCGATCTGCCGCGGGCGCGAGACGGCGGCTTCGCCGGCGGGTTCTTCGCCATGTTCACGCCAGCGGGCAAATCCTCGGGACCGCGCCGACGTGCCGCGGCGGACCGCTACGAGCTGCCGTTGCCGCCGACGCCGAACCTGGCGCGCGCCCAGTGGTTCACGCTGCTGCTCGCCGCGCGTCTGTTCCGGGACGAGCGGGCCTCCGGCGGCCGGCTGAAGGTCGTGCGCACGGCTGCCGAGCTTCAGGGCTGCCTCGAAGGCGGCGTACTCGCCGCGATTTTTCATATCGAGGGCGCCGAGGCGATCGATCCGGAGCTGAACGCGCTCGAAGTCTTCTACCAGAGCGGGTTGCGCTCGCTTGGCCTGGTATGGAGCCGGCCAAACGCATTCGGCCACGGCGTGCCGTTCAGGTTCCCAAGCTCACCCGACACCGGACCGGGGCTTACCGATGCCGGCCGCGCGCTGGTCCGGGCCTGCAACGAGCTCGGGGTTCTGATCGATCTGTCGCACCTGAACGAGAAGGGCTTCTGGGACGTCGCGAGGCTCTCGAGCGCGCCGCTGGTCGCGACACACTCCAACGCCCATGCGCTTTGCCCGATCTCGCGCAACCTGACCGACGATCAGCTGCGCGCGATCCGCGACTCGGGCGGCATGGTCGGCGTCAACTTCGCGACCAGCATGCTGCGCGCCGACGGCAGGCCGGACCCCGACACGCCGCTCGAGGTCATGCTCCGCCATTTCGAGCACCTGATCGAACGGCTCGGCGAGGACAAGGTCGGCTTCGGCTCGGACTTCGACGGCACCGTCGTGCCGAAGGCGATCGGGGATGTCGCCGGCCTGCCACGCCTGATCGAGGCGCTTCGCGTCGCGGGCTTTGACGAGCCGCTGCTGGAGAAGATCGCGTTCAGGAACTGGCTCCGCGTCCTGGAGCGGACCTGGACGCACTGAGCCCGAACTCTCGGGCCATGAGCCAGGGTCGAAGTCGCCGTCCTGCGCCCACCGCGGCGCGGTGCGCGTACCGACGGCCGCAGCTGGAGCTAAAGGACTTCGAACTGCTCCTCGCGGGTGGTCAGCTCGATGTAGCTGGCTGTGCTGCCTGTGGCGGCCGGGCCGGCGTCCTGCCGTTGGCGCCGGTCGAGATACTCCTGCAGCGCGCGATTGACGATCCAGGTCGGCGACTGCTGCAGCGTCCCGGCCAGATCCTCGAGCGGTTGCTGCAGATCCCCGGCGACTTCGACCGTCAGGGCGTTTCGGTCACTCATTGCGCATCCTCCAAATCCAAGCCTGCCGTGTTTTTGCCGTGTTTCGTTGTGGGCTGACCGGAGTGGCCGCCGAAGGCTCACCCTCGTGTTAGCCCTGCGGTCGCCGAGCATGGCTCTCGTCGACCTTGACTCCTGCAACCTCTCCTTCGGTTAACGTGCTACCCGCGCGGGGTTCGCCCGGCGATTGGCCACCGCCCCCTAGGGGGAGGTCAGCTTGATCTCGATCCTCCGGTTGCGGCGATAGGCGATCTCGTCGTGCCGCTCGTCCAGCGGCTGGAAGCTGGCAAACCCGGCCACCGCGATTCGTTCGGGCGAAATGCCCTGGCTAATCAGGAACTTGCCGACGTTGATCGCACGCTCGGTCGACAGCTCCCAGTTCGAAGGAAATTCCGGCGTACTGATCGGCCGCTCGTCGGTGTGGCCATCGATCTCGAGGACCCATGGCAGGTCGCTCGGAATTTCCGCCGAAATCTGTCGCAGGCTGTCAGCGAGCTTGCGCAGCTCCGTCTGTCCGCCCGGCTCGATGTCGGCCGATGCGGTCGGGAACAGGACTTCGGACTGAAACACGAAACGATCGCCGACGGTCCGGATGTCCGGGCGGTCGCCCAGCAGCTGGCGCAGGCGGCCGAAGAACTCGGAGCGGAACCGGCTCAGCTCCTCGACCTTGTTGGCGAGCGCCAGGTTGAGTTTGCTACCGAGGTCGGCGATCGTGACCTGCTGATCCTCGACTTTTTGCTTCTCGGTATCGAGGGCCTGCTGAATTGAGGCCAACTGAACCCGGAGCGCGTTGATCTGGCGGTTCAGGACCTCGACCTGATTGAGCGCTTCGCGGGACAGCGTCTGCTCGGTGGCCAGGGCCTCATCGGAGCGTCCGGCGTTGCGCAGCAGATCAGCGATGCGAAGGTCCCGCTTCTCGATCTCGCTCTGGGCGAGCGAGGTGCGCTCCTGCTCGCTGGCAAGCTTGGCCTCGAGCTCGCTCGCCCGGTCGCGCGTCTGGCCCAGCTCGAGCAGCAGCTGCTCGCGGGCCCGCTTCAGCTCCTCGGCGGTCGCGCTGGTCGCGCTCTGCTTGCCCCGCTCCGCCTGGAGGAGGCCAGCGAGCTCCGCCAGGCGCCGCTCGCGCTCTGCGGCATCACCGCCCGCCGCTTCAAGCTGTGAGGCCAGCGCCGCGACGCGCTGCTCAGCGGCCTGTTTGTCCGCCTGAGCGGTGTTGACGAGCGCGCTCAGACGGGCGACCTCGGAATCCTGAGCGCCGCGCTCTTTGCGCGCAGTGTCGAGCTGCTGCGTCAACTCCGTGAGCCGCTGATCGGCCGCCGTCTTGTCGCTGCGCGCGGTCTGCAGCAGCTGGGTGAGGCGCGCGATCTGGCTCGCCAGATCGAGAGATTTCTGATCGGACGCGGTGACCGACTGCTTGAGTTCCCCGACCTGGCCCTGGAGTGTGGCGACCTGCCCCTGCGCGGCCTGCAGCAGATCGGCGAGTCGCGCGATCTCCCTGGTCGCGTCGCCCTTGGCGGTCTCCGCCGCCTTGAGCATGGCCGTCATCTCCGCGACCTGCAGGTCGAGCTCGTGGCGGGTTTTCTGCAGCGTATCGATGTCGCGCCGGAGCTGGATCAGCTGCGCGAGCTGCGCCTCGATCGTCGCCTTGTCGGTGGTCACGTTCTGCTGGGCCTTCTGCAGCTCGGCCTCGAGCTTGGCCCGCAGATCGGTCGTCCGCTCGAGTTCGGCCTGCAACTGCTGGCTCTTGTTGGCTTCGACCCGCAGCTCGTTCAATGTCTGGGTCAGCTGCGTCTTCTCGTCCTGGAGCTGAAACAGCTGGTCACGAAACTGGTCGCGCTCGGACTGGGCCTTGGACAGCTGCGCCGCGGCATCGTCGCGATCGGCCTGCGCGGCCTGTAGATTCGACGACAGCTTCGCCACCGAAAGGCGCAGCTCGTCGTTGGTGGTGGTCTCGAGATCGAGCTGCTGGGTCAGCTGGGTGATCGCCGCCTGCAGGCTCGCCAGCTTGCTGTCCTTGCCCTGGAGCAGCCGATTGAGAAAGAACTGCGCGAGCACGAACACCACCAGCAGAAAGATGATCGACATGAGCAGCGTCGACAGGGCGTCGACGTAGCCGGGCCAGATGTCGGGGCTCTGACGGAGCTCTCGGCGCGAGCGAGCCATGGCTTCGGGTCTACCCGGACAGTGCCCGCGGCTCGCCGGCGACCGCGGCGATGGTACGCGCGACCATCTTGATCTCGCTGCGCAGCTCGTGGGTCATCTGACTGCGGCCCTGAACCGCCTCATCGAGCAGGCGGGCAAGATAGACGTCCATGTTGCGAATGTGATTGCGGGTCGCTTCGTCGAAGCCGCCACCCTCGGTCTCGGCGAGGCGGGCGAGCAGTGGCCTCAGCTCTTCCTGGCTGGAGATCAGGCGGGCGAGCAGCGCCTGCTCGGTGGCGATCTGATCGCCGAGCGAGCTCAGCCGTTCGGTGAGCGCAATCAGCCCGGAGTGGACCGTCGCCTGATTCTCTTCCGAGCGGGCCACGGAACGCTGCAGGCTCTCGAGGTTCTCGGCGGTCTGCTCGAGCATCGCCTGGACGTAGGCCGGAATGTTGACATCGCCACCGCTGGGCGCGGGAGCCGAACCGCTCAGCCGGGTCAGCCCCGAGAGCCACTCCTCCATCTCGTTGTAGAAGCTGTTTTGCGCCTGGGTCGCCTGCAGATCAAGGAAGCCGAGCACCAGAGATCCTGCGAGGCCGAACAGCGAGGAGCTGAAGGCCGTGCCCATGCCGGCCATCGGCGCGGCGAGGCCCGCCTTCAGCTGGTCGAACACGACCACCAGATCGCCCTCGCCGACCGACAGCTCTTTGATCACCTGCCCGACCGAGCCGATCGTCTGGAGCAACCCCCAGAACGTGCCGAGCAGCCCAAGAAAGATCAACAGGCCGATCTGATAGCGCGAGATGTCGCGCGACTCGTCGAGCCGCGTGCTGATGCTGTCGAGCAGATAGCGCACGGACATCGCCGGCAGCATGACCCGGCCGCGCCGCTCCTGCTCACCGAGCGCGCTGGCCACCGGTGCGAGCAGGCGGGGCGCAGCCTGGAGCGAGAAGCCGGGCTGGCTGGTGCGGAAGGCCTCGATCCAGCGGATTTCCGGCTTGATGCTGAAGACGCGGCGGAAAATGTAGAAGATCCCGACCAGGAGCACGCCAAGGATCAGGCCGTTCAGCAGTGGATTGTACAGGTAGATCCGAAAAATGATCTGGTAGGCGAACGCGACCGCCGCCGCCGCCAGCACCAGGAACACGATCATGCGGTTGATGAAGCGTTGCGGATTGATCATCGTCGGGCTTTCCCAACGGGGCTTCGAGCGATCGACAAAGCGCCACTGAACGCGGCCGCGGCTTGGCCGTCGCCCGGAATCTGACGCAAGCGAGCGGTCTTCGCGCTCGCGAGCCGGTCGAAGCGACTTAGCCTACAGACGTTTCTCAGCACTGAGAGATAACCTATTGAAGCACAGACATAACGACACGGGACTGCTACCACAAGCCAATTTCCGCCGCTGAAGCGGCTCTGGCTGCACTCCATGCTCGCGAAAGGTTAACGTCACAACAATTGCGCGAGCTGGGCAAACACTGCAGGATTGCCGGCGACCAGCGTCCCCGCGTCGAGCAGCTCGTCGTCGCCCTCGAGCCGCCCGACCAGGCCGCCGGCTTCACGGATCAGCACGATTCCGGCCGCCATGTCCCAGGGCTTCAGGCCATACTCCCAAAAGCCATCGAGGCGGCCGCTGGCCACATAGGCGAGATCGAGAGAGGCGGTGCCAAGGCGCCGAATCCCGGCGACGTGGTCGGAAATCCGCTCGAGCTGCGGCAAGAAACCCTTGGCGCGACCTGGCCAGTCGAGCACCGGAATGCCGGTGCCGATCAGGCAGCTCGAGAGCTCGCTCCGGCGCGAGACCCGGAGCCGGCGGTCATTGAGATAAGCACCCGCACCCTTCTCGGCGCAGAACATCTCGTCCTTGATCGGATCGTAGACCACGCCTGCGACCAGCTCGCCCCGCCGCTCGAGAGCGATCGAAATGGCAAAGTGCGGCATGGCGTGGAGGAAGTTGGTGGTGCCATCAAGAGGGTCGACGATCCAGCGGTGGTCGGTCTCCTCGCCGCCGATCGCGCCACTCTCCTCGAGGAGGAAGGCGAAGCCGGGTCGCGCCCGGCTGAGTTCCTCGCGCAGGATCTGCTCGGCGCGGCGGTCGGCCGCGGAGACGAAATCGCCCGGCCCCTTGATCGAGACCTGCAGGTGCTCGACCTCGCCGAAGTCCCGCACCAGATGGCGCGCGGCCTTGTGCGCCGCCCGCACCATGACGTGGATGTTGGCCGAGCGAAGCGCCACGAAGCCGACTGCCTTTCCTGCCGTTGCTGGTGGTCTGTGCGATCTTGGCGTGGGGCTAATCCTTGGCCCGTTCGACATAGGTCGCTTCGGCGATGTTCACGACCACGCGGGTGCCGGCCTCGATGTGCGGCGGCACCATGATCCGGACGCCGTTCTCGAGCACCGCCGGCTTGTAGGACGCCGCCGCGGTCTGGCCGCGGACCATCGGATCGGCCTCGACCACCTCGAGCACCACGGTGTCGGGCAGGTGGACCATCAGCGGCCGGCCCTCGTAGCTC
>JBKPDM010000363.1:0-9460 GCA_046727895.1 Pseudomonadota bacterium
CCGCCGGGTGCGCCACGGCGAGGGCGACGTATGGGGGCTGGTTGCGGTGGGGCGCTCGGGGTCGTGGCCCGGAGCGCGCGGGTCCGTGCACTAGGTCTCCAGCCACACCTTATTGAACTGATGGTACTGGGTCGGATGGCCGGTATAGCCCTTGACCTGGTGCGTGATGATGGTGAACACCGGCCGCCACACCGGCTGCAACATCACTGCATCATTTTGGAGAATCTTCTCGACCTTCTCCATCTTGGCCCGGCGGGCTTCGACGTCGAGGGTCGCTTCGGCATCGTCGAGGGCGGCGTCGAACTCAGGGTTCGCGTAACCGGTCTCGTTCCACGGCACACCCTTACGGTAGCCGAGCGAGAGCACCATGGTGCCGAGCGGCCGATGCGTCCAGGAGGTCGCCCCGAAGAGCGTCTTGTCCCAGATCTCCCAGTACTTGGACGCCGGCATCACGTTGATGTTGAGGGTGACACCGGTGTCCTTGAGCTGGTCGCGCCAGATCTCGGCGACCGTCTGGTTCCAAGGGCCATCGAGGTTGCCGACGTCGATGGGGGGGAGCTCGAGGCCATTGGGATAGCCGGCCTCGGCCAGCAGCTTCTTGGCGCCATCGACGTCCCGCTCGATCATCGGCAGCTTGAAATACTCGGGGTGGATCGGGCTGACGTGATGGTTCTCGCCGATGTCGCCACGCCCCTGGAATACCAGCTCACGGTACACGGTGTTGTCGGCCGCCTTGACCAGGGCCTGGCGCAACTTCAGATTGTCGAAGGGCGGTTTGTCGACCTTGAAGCGCAAGCAGAGCGTCTGCGCGGTCCGCGCGGTCACGATCTCGCCATCGAGCGCCTGGGCCAGCTCGTACTGCTCGATGCCGAACGAGTAGATGGTGTCGACGTCGCCCGAGGCGAATGCGGTCAACTGGTTGTCCGCCTCGTAGTTGTAGTAGTCGATCTCATCGAGATAGACGTCGCCGCCCCAATACTTGAAGTCCTTGCCATCGGTGGTCTTGGTGATCCGCTTCAGAATGCATCGGTCGTTAACCGCCAGCTGGGCCAGGGTGTACGGTCCGGTGCCGATCGGATTGTCCGAGAACGGCGGCTTGAAGGACGGGTGCAGGATGGCGGTCGGATAGTTGTAGCAGTCCTCCGGCGCCGAAAGCACCGGCTTTTTCAGGTTGAGGCGGATGGTGTGGTCGTCGACCACCTCGATCGCGCCCGGGATCATCGTCTTCTTGCCGTCTTTCTCCTCGAGCATGCTCGCGAAGGTCGACAGTCCGCTGTTGGACGAGCCGAGGTCCGGATCGAGCCAGCGCTTGAAGTTCCAGGCGACGTGCTCGGCGACGAACGGGTCGCCGTTGTGCCAGACCACGTCTTTGCGCAGGTGGAAGGTCCAGGTCTTGAGGTCGTCGGAGGCCTCCCAACTCTCGGCCAGCAGCGGTCGGGTGATGTTGTCGGGCCCGGTGATCACCAGATACTCGGCGATGTGCCGGGTCTGGTTCGACATCTGTGTCCAGGAATAGGTCGCCGGATCGTCCATCTTCTGGACCTCCATGGCGACCCGAAGGACGCCGCCCATTTTCGGCGTGCCCTGGGCGCGCGCGCTGGGAATCGCGCTCTCACCCAGCACTTTGCCGACGATGCCGTAGGCGGTGGTCGCCGACAGGCCGAGCAGGGTCGAGGTGCGCAGGAACTCGCGTCGGTCGATCTTGCGCTGCTCGAGCTGCTCGACGAGCCTGGGGATGTAGGGGTGCACTTTGCGGTGGTCGGACTTGGCCACGGTCGTTCTCCGTCGCTGTCGCGTTACGTCTCCCCGGATTCCGGCGCCGCCGGCGCCTAATCCTCACTTGGACGAAGGCGCGAGGGAGCCGAAATCCGCCTCTGTGCCGAGAGTAGACCTTCACCCCGATGTGTCAACCGTGGCCAATGCCTGCCCGACCGGCCAGCTTCGGCGACATCCCCCCGGCGGCTCCGTCGGACGTGATGATCAAGTTCCTGCGATGTATCGGAGAGCTCAACTGGTGGTGACGCGCCGACGGCCATGGCTACCTCAACTTTCCGATGGCGGAACCGCCGCCCATGAGTTAGAATACCGGTCAAAGAAGGCAGTGAAGAGGGCAAGTTCCCGGAGCGCGGCTGTCCAGTAAGCGGGAACCGGCTTTCGCCTTACTTTCCTTCGCGTAGTCGCGAGCGTTCGAAGGATGGCGTTTCGGCGTTGTCTTGGAGGGTTCGTGGCGTGTTGACAATGAGCGTCGCCCCAGGTCGCCCGACCTGGCTGCGACGGGCGGCTCCGTCCTGGATCGTCGCCCTCGTGATTTACACCGGCTGGAGCCTGCTCACTTGGTACTATACCGCTTCGCCGTGGTGGCTGGTGGTGGGCCTCGGTCCAATCCTGATCGCCTGGCATGGCTCGCTGCAGCATGAGGCGGTGCACGGGCAGCTCGCCCGCTGGCGCTGGCTGAACGATCTGCCCGCGCTGCCGCCGCTCGGCCTCTGGCTACCTTTTCCGATCTACCGGGCGACCCATGAGGCGCATCACGATTTCGAGATCTTGACCGAGCCCTGGCGCGACCCGGAGTCGTTCTACGTCGACCATGCGACCTGGGACCGCCTGCCGCGGCCGGTCCGGGTCGTCCTCCGGGCACACAACACTCTGCTCGGGCGGCTCCTGCTCGGCCCCTTGCTGATCATCGGCCAGTTCTTCTGGGCCGAGGCCCGGGCGCTCGCCCGCGGCGACCGCCGCAACCTCGTCACCTGGCTCTGCCATCTGCCGGCGGTAGCCCTGGTCCTGTTCTGGGTCATGGGCATCTGCGGCATCCCCCTCTGGCAATACGTTCTGTTGTTCGTCCTGCCGGGCGCAAGCCTGACGCTGGTGCGCTCGTTCGCCGAGCACAAGGCGGCCTGGACGCCCTACGAGCGGACCGCGGTGGTCGAGAGCGGGCGCTTCTTCTCGCTGCTCTTCCTCAACAACAACCTGCACTTCGCCCACCACAAGCGCCCGGATCTGCCCTGGCACGCGCTGCCGGGCTACTATCGGGCGAGCCGCCAGGAGCTGCTCGAGGAGAACGGCGGTCTGCTCTACCGTGGCTATCGGGAGATCCTCTGGCGCTTTTTCCTGCGCCCGGTCGACGCGCCGGCCCACCCTTACCACTGAGCGCCGACGCCGCCGTCTCGGAGCGGGACACACCGCGCGCGCTCGCCGGCCGGGGATTACCAATGACAGCGATTCACCCCATCTAAGCTGCTATGGCTTGACTGGCGGAGCCGAGCACGCGTCGCCATGCGACGCCCTCCTCAGTGGCGCGAGGGAGTGACGGGATGCAACGAGCCCTGGTGCCGAACGCGACCGCGCCGCTGGTACGGCCGGCCCTGGTCTTGGCGCTGCTCGGCGCGCTGGCGCTCGCCGGCTGCGATGGCGGCGGGGCGGGCGACGGTGAGGCCGCGGCGGCACCGCCGCCGCCCGAGGTCACCGTGGCCCATCCGCGGGTCGAGAAGCTGGTCGAGTGGACCGAGTTCACCGGGCGCTTCGAGGCCGTTCAGCAGGTCGAAGTCCGGGCCCGGGTCACGGGCTATCTCGCCACCATCGATTTCCGCGACGGCCAGGTCGTCGAGAAGGGCGAGAGCCTGTTCCTGATCGACCCGCGGCCCTTCGAGGCTGCCCTGGCGAGCGCCCGCGCCGATTTCTCGAGCGCTCAGGCGCGTCTCGAGCTCGCCAGGCTGGAGTTCGACCGGGTCGCCAAACTGCTCCATAGCCCGGCGTTCGCCCAGACGAACTACGACCAGCGACTCCAGGAGCGCCAGGTCGCCGAGGCGAGCGTGGGGGCCTCCCAGGCCGCCGTCGAGCAGGCCAACCTCAACCTCGAATACACGCACATTACGGCGCCGATCGCGGGGCGCATCTCCGACCGCCGGGTCGACATCGGCAACCTGGTCACCGAATCGACGCTCCTGACCACGATCGTCTCGCAGAGCCCGATCTACTTCGTCTTCGACATGAGCGAGGCCGACTTCCTGGCCTATCAGCGGGCGGTGCTGGAGGGCAAGCTGCCCTCGACCCGCGCCCGCTCGACCCTGGTCAACGTCAAGCTGGTCGACGAGGACGACTGGCATCGCGAGGGGCAGATGAACTTCGTCGACAACGTGGTCGACCAGAACTCGGGCACGGTGCGCGCGCGCGCCGAGTTCCTCAACCCGAACGGCCTGATCCAGCCCGGCCAGTTCGGCACGATCCGGATCCCGGGCTCGCCGGAATACCCCGCGATGCTGATCCCGGACGAGGCGATCGTGACCGATCAGTCGCAGAAGCTGGTCCTGACCGTCGGAGCGGACAACAAGATCGTGCCCAAGGTGATCCGGCCGGGACCGCATGAGCTCGGCCTGCGCATCGTCCGGCGCGGCCTCGACCCGGACGACCGGATCGTGATCAACGGCCTGCTGCGGGCCCGCCCGGGCATGCAGGTGACGCCCAAAGAGGGCCAGATCGAGCTGCCGCCGCCGCCTGCGGCGTCCGAAGGCTGAGCGGGCCCCGCCGGGATGCGCTTCGGGCATTTCTTCGTCGACCGGCCGATCTTCGCGGCGGTCGTATCGATCCTGATCACGCTGCTCGGCGCCGTCGCCTATTTCGGCCTGCCGGTCGCCCAATATCCGGAGATCGCGCCGCCGACCATTCAGGTCACCGCGAGCTATCCCGGCGCCTCGGCCGAGGTGGTCAGTGAGACCGTATCGACGCCGCTCGAGCAGGAGATCAACGGCGTCGAGGGCATGCTCTACATGGTGAGCCAGGCGACCGCCGACGGCCAGCTGTCGCTGTCGGTGACCTTTCAGCTCGGCACCGATCTCGACATCGCCCAGGTGCTGGTCCAGAACCGGGTCGCGATCGCATTACCCAGGCTGCCCGACCAGGCCCGCCAGATCGGCGTCACGGTGCGCAAGAACTCGCCCGACCTGCTGATGGTGATCCACCTCAGCTCGCCCGACGGCTCGCGCGACCAGCTCTACATCTCCAACTACGCGACCCTGCAGATCCGGGACGTGCTGTCCCGGGTCGACGGCGTCGGCGATGTGCGCGTGTTCGGCGCGCGCAACTACTCGATGCGGATCTGGCTCGACCCGGACAAGGTCGCCGCGCGCGACCTCACCGCGGGCGATGTTGTCCAGGCGCTGCGGGGTCAGAACGTGCAGGTCGCCTCGGGCGTGCTCGACCAGCCGCCAGTCCCGAAGCAGGGCGCCTTCCAGCTCAACGTCGAGACGCTGGGCCGGCTCAAGGACGCCAAGGAATTCGAGAACATCGTGGTCAAGACCGAGCCGGGCGGCCGGGTCACGCGGCTGCGCGACATCGCGCGCGTCGAGCTCGGCGCACAGGACTACACCGCCAACGGCTATCTCGACCGGCGGGAGGCGGTGCCGCTCTTGATCTTCCAGCAGCCGGGCTCGAACGCGCTCGCGACCGCGGACCGCCTGTTCGCGACGATGGCCGAGCTGTCCAAGAGCTTTCCCTCGGGCCTCCGCTACGACGTCGTCTACAACCCGACCGAGTTCATCGCCCAGTCGGTCGAGGCCGTGATCCACACGATCTACGAAGCCGCGATCCTGGTGGTGCTGGTCGTGATCTTGTTCCTCCAGACCTGGCGCGCCTCGATCATCCCGATCGTCGCCATCCCGATCTCGCTGATCGGTACCTTCGCGGTCATGGCGGCGTTCGGCTTCTCGCTCAACAACCTGTCGCTGTTCGGCTTGGTGCTGGCGATCGGCATCGTGGTCGACGATGCGATCGTGGTGGTCGAGAACGTCCAGCGCAACCTCGAGCAGGGCATGGCGCCCAAGGAAGCGGCGCATCGGACAATCGACGAGGTCGGCAACGCGCTGGTCGCGATCGCGCTCGTGCTCGGCGCGGTGTTCATCCCGGCCGCTTTCATCGGCGGCATCTCGGGCCAGTTCTTCCGCCAGTTCGCGGTCACCATCGCGGCCGCAACCGCGATCTCCTGCCTGGTCTCGCTGAGCCTCAGCCCGGCGCTCTGCGCGCTGCTGCTCAAGCCGCACCGGGCCGAGACCGGCCCAAGGTCGCTGCTGTTGCGCCCGATCCACGGGTTCTTCGCCGGCTTCAACTGGCTGTTCGACCGGCTCTCGCTCGGCTACGGCGGCCTCACCGGGCGCCTGGTGCGACGCGTCGCGATCGCGTTCGTGGTCTATGCCGGCCTGATCGTGCTCACCGGCTGGCAGTTCGAGCGCGCGCCCACGGGCTTCATCCCGCCGCAGGACCAGGGCTATCTGATCACCGTGGTCCAGCTGCCGCCCGGCGCCTCGCTCGCCCGCACCGACGCGGTCGTGCGCCGAGCGACCGACATCGCGCTCGGCACGCCGGGCGTGGTCCACGCCGTGCCGTTCGCCGGCTTCGATGGCGCGACCTTCACCAACGCCCCCAATGCCGGCGCAATCTTCACGCCGCTCGCACCCTTCGCCGAGCGCGCCGCCCAGGGGCTCAGTGCGGACCACATACTGGCCGACCTCTCCAAACGCTATGGGGCCATCGAGGAGGCCTTCATCATCGTCATCCAGCCGCCGCCGGTGCGCGGCATCGGCACCGCGGGTGGCTTCAAGATGATGGTCCAGGACCGGCGCGGACGCGGCCTCCAGGCGCTCGAGGCGGCGACCCACGAGCTCGTCGCCGCGGCCAATCAGGCCCCCGGCCTCAGCCGCGTGTTCTCCCTGTTCAACACCGGGACGCCCAAGATCTTCGCTGACATCGACCGGGTCAAAGCCGAGATGCTGGGGGTCACGCCCGAGCAGGTGTTCGAGGCGCTCGAGGTCTACATCGGCTCGACCTACGTCAACGACTTCAATCTGCTCGGGCGGACCTTCCGGGTCACGGCCCAGGCGGATGCGCCGTTCCGCAAGGAGCTGCGCGACGTCGAGCAGCTGAAGACGCGCAGCGCCCAGGGCGCGATGGTGCCGCTCGGCTCGGTCGCGACCTTCCGCGACATCAGCGGCCCCTACCGGGTGCCGCGCTACAACCTCTATCCGGCGGCCGAAGTCCAGGGCAGCACCCAGCCCGGCACCTCGACCGGGGAGGCGCTCGCCAAGATGGAGAGTCTGGCGGCTCAGGTCCTGCCCGACGGCTTTGGCTATGAATGGACCGAGCTCGCGCTTCAGGAAAAGCTTGCTGGCGGCGGCACGCTGTTGATCTTCATCGCTTCGGTCGTGTTCGTGTTCCTGCTCCTCGCCGCCCAGTACGAAAGCTGGCTCTTGCCGCTCGCGGTGATCCTGATCGTGCCGATGTGCCTCCTGGCCGCGGTCAGCGGCCTGATGGCACGTGGCATGGACGTCAACATCCTGGCCCAGATCGGCTTCGTCGTCCTGGTCGGGCTCGCCGCCAAGAACGCGATCCTGATCGTCGAGTTCGCGCGCCAGGGCGAGGAGCAGGGGCTGGACAGGTGGGCGGCCGCAACCGCCGCGGCGCGCACGCGCCTTCGGCCGATCCTGATGACCTCCTTCGCCTTCATCTTCGGCGTCATCCCGCTCGCCATCGCCACCGGCGCCGGGGCCGAGATGCGCCAGTCGCTCGGCACGGCGGTGGTCTTCGGCATGCTCGGGGTGACCCTGTTCGGGCTGATCTTCACGCCGGTCTTCTACGTCGCCTGCCGGCGCCTCGCTCAGCTCCGTGGCCTGCGCCGGCCCGCGCCGCAGCCGGCGCCCTCCGAGCATGGCGTGGGGACCGCTTGAGCGCCGGCCGGCGTGGCGGCTCCGGCGCTGGCGGGCTGTTTTTTTTGGGCACCGTGGCTTGACTTGACGCGAAAATCTCCCCGAAGCCGCCGGTCCCGGCCGCGAAAATCCCTAAATCGTGTGAACAGGTTGGTGCTCGTCGACGGGCGCGAGCTAGATTCGGCTACAGCGAAGCCCGAATGCGGAGGACGGCTACCATGGCGCTCCTGCAATACGCGGTCGGCATCAGGATCAAGAGCAAGACGGACCAGGTCGCCATCGAGGCGGAGGATGCCCTGATCGCTGCGCTCAAGGCCAAGATGGCCCATCCCGAGGCGGCGATCACCTATGTCCGTAAGCGGAACGCGCGCGGCGACCGGCGCCATCCCCACCCGGGCCTTGCCGAAGCAGGCTCGCGCGGCGGCCTCTGACGGCGGCAGGAGCGACCTCACGCGCCCAGAGGACGTCCTGCCCCGATCGGATATCAGGAGCTGATGGGCCCGGCAGGATTCGAACCTGCGACAACACCGTTATGAGCGGCGCGTTCTGACCACTGAACTACGGCCCCGGCACCGACAAGCTTCCGCGGGGCGAGCGCGCCGTCAAGCCGTTCAGCTGCCGTTCAGCCTGGCCGGACCATGGTGCGGGAGCAGACATCGGCAGAGGAGGATCGCCCAGAGAAGGCAAAACCCCGCCTATTACTGAGCCGCGGCGACCGTTGTGCGGACAGGATAACGGCGGTACGTCTGGAGGCGGCCGCTCTCCGGGCAAAATATTGGCGTCAGCTTCGCGCGAGGGACCGCGGCCCTAGCTGTCGAGGAAGCTTCTGAGTTTGCGCGAGCGGGAGGGGTGCTTGAGCTTCCTCAGCGCCTTGGCCTCGATCTGGCGGATGCGCTCGCGGGTCACCGAGAACTGCTGGCCGACCTCCTCGAGCGTGTGGTCGGTGTTCATGCCGATGCCGAAGCGCATGCGCAGCACGCGCTCCTCGCGCGGCGTGAGGGTCGCGAGCACGCGCGTCGTGGCCTCGCGCAGGTTGGAGAGGGTGGCCGCCTCGACCGGCTGGACCGCGTTCTTGTCCTCGATGAAATCGCCGAGGTGGCTGTCCTCCTCGTCGCCGATCGGGGTCTCGAGCGAGATCGGCTCCTTGGCGATCTTGAGGACCTTGCGGACCTTGTCGAGGGGCATGTTGAGCTTGTGGGCGAGCTCCTCGGGGGTCGGCTCGCGGCCGTACTCGTGCAGCATCTGGCGCGATGCGCGGACCAGCTTGTTGATGGTCTCGATCATGTGCACGGGGATGCGGATCGTGCGCGCCTGATCGGCGATCGAGCGGGTGATCGCCTGGCGAATCCACCAGGTGGCGTAGGTCGAGAACTTGTAGCCGCGCCGGTACTCGAACTTGTCGACCGCCTTCATCAGGCCGATGTTGCCTTCCTGGATCAGGTCCAGGAACTGCAGGCCGCGGTTGGTGTATTTCTTGGCGATCGAGATCACCAGGCGGAGGTTCGCCTCGACCATCTCCTTCTTGGCGCGGGACGCCTCGCGCTCGCCCTTCTGCACCAGACCGACGATGCGGCGCAGCTCACCGATGTGCAGGCCGGTGTTGCTGGCGATCTCGCCGATTTCGCGGCGGATCGCGAACACCTCGTCGCCATGACGCTCGACGAAGGTCTGCCAGCCGGCCGTGCCCCGCTCGGCCATCCGCTCGGGCCACTCGGGATCGAGCTCGTTGCCGCGATAGTGGCGCAGGAACAACTCGCGCTCGACCGCGC
>JBKPDM010000364.1:0-8964 GCA_046727895.1 Pseudomonadota bacterium
CGCTGATGCGCGATCAATCTCGCGAATACTTCAGCACAATGCGCCACTTCTGTGCTCTCGTTGATAAATCATGCGACAGATTCGCTGCACTTTATGCGACACTCAATCATCCAGTCCGCATCCAGCAAGTCTTATATCGCATCATTATATGTGGTCCGATCGATAGTTAGATAACCTGATCGACAGCGCGCAACCGCGTGACTCGTCTATTCTCAGAACACGAAACAAAGATCGACCAGTAACTGTTGAATCTGCCATCAATCCCGCCTCCATCGCCTCCAGCAAATCACTCCCGCCTCCAGGGAATCAATCCATCTCCACCGGATAAACCGCCTGGACCGCCGACCCGCCGTCCCACCCCCCGCCCCGACAAGGGGGCGCGCCCGGCCCTTTTCCACCATCCGCGACGATGTCAAGGCAGGTTAACCAATCGTGAACGCCGCCAGGCGGGCTGTCTCCGGCACGCAGGCGGCCCGCATTTGGCGGTCCCGGAGCCACGGTTCGGCCCAGTTCGGGCTCAGGGATTGCCTGGCGCGCGGAAGGACGGCGCGGCCGCGGGGTCGAGGGCGCGGGTGACATAGGCATCGAGCTGCGGCGCGTAGGCGGTCCAGAGCGCGCGCAGCGCCGCAAGCGGCTGCTCGGACCAGTCGACCCGCAGATCGACCACCGGCCAGGGCTGCCGGTCCGCGACCAGGAGGCCCGCGGAGCGGATCGGGCTGTCCTCGCCGCCCGCGGCCAGGCCCGCCTCGAGGGCGGTCAGCAGACGCTCGGCGAGATGGCCGGACGCGCCCGCGAATGCCTCGATCATCGCCGCCGGCACGCGCCGGTTGGCGAGCAGGTTGCCGAGCGCGACGCATCCCTTTTCCACCGCCGCGGCGTGGGTGCCGAGCGCCTTCGCGCCGGTGTAGTGCGCGGTGCCGCCGTCCCGGTCGACCGCGCCGAGCTGGCGCCAGGTGATGTGCTCCGCCTCGCGCGCGACCCGGACCAGCGCGTCGACCGCGCTCAGGCCCGCGGCCATCAGATCGAGTGCCCGCGGGCCGAGGCGCGGGTCGGTGACGTTCTGGCTCAGCGCCGCGCCGGCGCCGGCGCGCACGTAGGCGCAGCGGCTCGCGACCGCGATCGAGGACGAGGTGATCGCGACCCCGAGCGCGCCGGTTCCCTGGTCGAGGGCGACGATCGAAAAGGTCATGGCGAGGCCTCCGTCTCGCGCTCGTCGGGGATGACCGCGATCACGTCGATCTCGACCAGCCATTCCGGCCGCGCGAGCGCCGAGACGACCAGACCGGTCGAGACCGGGAACACGCCTTTCAGCCAGCGGCCGACCGCGCGATAGACCGGCTCGCGATGGCGCGGATCGGTCAGGTAGATGGTGAGCTTGCAGATGTCCTCGAGGCGGCCGCCGGCCTCGGCGAGCAGCAGGGCGACGTTCGCCATGGCGCGCTCGGCCTGGCCGGCCGGGTCGCCGATCGCGACCGACGCGCTGGAGCTCAGGTCCTGGCCGACCTGGCCGCGCAGGAAGACGAGCGTGCCCCGCGCGCTCACGACCTGGCAGAGGTCGTTGTCGAGCCGCTGCTCGGGGTAGGTGTCGCGGGTGTTGAACTTGCGCAGCCGCCGGTGGGTCATCGTCGTCTTCCGACATTATTCCCAGTCTTGACGGTCGATCGATCGGATGATATTCCTTTGCATCTCGTCTGCCGCTGCCCGGAGGTCGACGCCCTTGAGGCACGAGCTTGAAGAAGCGGCCGTCGCCTTTGTTGCCGATGGTCGCGAACCCTCCGTTCCGTCACAACCATGGGAGTGTCTACCTATGAAACGCGATCGGCTCCGCTCATTTATCGAGTTGCTGCAGAATGGTGACACGACCGATGACGAACGGATCATGATGGAGGACGAGCTTTTCAAACGCGGGTATCCTAACGAGTTGCAGTACAAATAATCACTCTCTCCCGCGCACCCGCTCCGAGAGGCCCGCGGCCTTATGGACCAGGTCGAGCGGGCGCTGCCAGTCGAAATTGGCATAGACCGCGTTCAGGTGCGCGAACGGCGGTGACTGGGCGAACAGCTCGAAGGTCACCCGGTGGCCGGCGTAGTCGGAGTTCAGGAGGTCGCGCGCGAAGGCGAGCAGCCTGAAGCGGTCCTCGGCGCGCCAGGCCTCGTTCACGCTGTAGAACTTGTCCAGCCAGGGCTTGGTCTCCGGGCTCGCGAAGCTGGCCCAGTCCGGGGTCAGGCAGATCTGACCGCCGCAGAGCTCGCGCGCGAGGTGCATCATCGCCGGCAGCTCCGAGCAGGCGCGCACGCGGCCCGTGTAGAGCAGCGCCTGGTTCGGCATCAGGAGGCCGGCCGGGCTCGGCTCGGCCGCGGCGATCGCCGCGCTCAGATGCGCGTTGATGGTCTCGCGGTAGCAGGCGAGCTGGGCGAGCTTCTCGCGCACCGCCGGCTGCTGCTCGAGCCCGGTCTGGCGGAGGTTGAACAGGGCGGCGCCGATCATCAGCTCGGCCAGCCGCTGGATGCGCTGGACGAACGGAAACGCGCTGTAGCGGTGCAGGCAGGAGCGGATGAAGCTCGCCGCCCGCGTGTGGCGGTAGAACAGCACGTCCTCCCAGGGGATCAGCACGTCGTCGAACACGAGCAGCGTATCGACCTCGTCGAAGCGATTGGCGATCGGGTAGTCCTCGAGCGGGCGCCGGCCGGCGAAGCCCGCGCGGCAGATGTGCTTGAGGCCCTTGGCGTTCATCGGCACGACGAAGCCGACCGCGTAGTCGGAGAGCTCGGCGTCGCCCCAGTTGGCGATCGTCGGCTTGACGAAGGCCTGATGCGCGTAGGCGGCCGCGGTCTCGTATTTGGCGCCGCGCACCACAATCCCGGCATCGCTCTCGCGGACCGCGTGCAGCAGCATGTCCGGGTCCTGCTCCTGCGGCCGCTTGGAGCGATCGCCCTTGGGGTCGGTGTTGGCCGAGACGTGGAACACGTCGCCCTCTTCGACCCGCGCCACGTGGCGGCGGATGTTGTCGGCAAAGCGCGGGTCGGCCTCGTTCAGGACGTCCTGGCCGTCGTAGAGCGACCAGAGCTCGCCGACCGTCTCGTCGCCGACCCGGATGACCACGCCGCCCAGATCGTCGAGGGTCGCCTCGACCGCGGCGCGCTTCGCCCGCCAGTCGGCGACGGTGCGCGGCAGCTTGTGCGCGACCAGCCGGCGCGCGCCGCTTGCCGCGTCGGCGTAGGTCAAGAGGTCCCGCAGCGCGGCTTCGTGCGCCAGGTCATAGATGCGCGCCCGGGCATCGACGATCGGCTTGAAGGCGGGGTGACTCGGGACGTCCTTGACCCGCTCGCCCTCGATCCAGACCGCGCGGCCATCGCTGAGGCTCGCCCGGTAGTCGTCGCCGGTCCGAAGCGTCACGGCCGTGGCGCCTCGGGGACCGCGGTGCCGATCATGCAGTCGCGGGTGACCAATGCCGCAAGCTCGGCCTCCCCGAGGCCACCGGTGCCGGGCGGCCGCATCGGCAGCACCAGGTAGCGGAGATCGGCCGTGCTGTCGTGCACGCGGATCTCGACCTCCTCCGGAATCCCCGTTCCGAACTCGGCCAGCACCGCGCGTGGCTCGCGGATGGCGCGCGAGCGATAGGCGCGCGCCTTGTACCAGTCGGGCGGCAGGCCGAGCAGGCCGCGCGGATAGCAGGAGCAGAGCGTGCAGACGACGAGGTTGTGCAGACGGGGCGTGTTCTTGAGTGCCCGGATCGGGATCGCGCCCGCCTCGATGCCGAGCTCGCGCGCGGCCGCGTTGACGTCGTCGAGCATCTGCGCCTTGAAGGCGGGATCGAGCCAGGCGCGCGCGACCAGCCGGGCTCCATCGGCGGGCGAGCGGGCATCGATCGTCTCGATCGTCCGGCGCAGGTCCGCGGCCGCGAACACGTCCTTCTCGATCAGAAGCTCGCCCACCGCCTCGGCCAGCAGCTGGTAGTGGTCGAAGGGCTGGTCCTCGAGGTCCGGCTGCTTCGGATGCGGGCCGTGTTGGTGATCGTGGTGATGATGAACCTCGGTCACGTCCCGGCCTCCTCCACTGGCTCGAGCCAGTGCTCGAAGATGTCCACGACCGCGCTGTCCTCGGCTGGCCCGCGATAGTTAGGCCAGAGCTCGCTCTGGCGAAAGCGTACGCGGTAAAGGGCGCGCTTCGGCAGGCCGTCCCGGCCGTAGGCGAGCTCCTCGGGATTGGTGAAATGCCCCGCCACGCTCTCGATCAGGCCCGGCTTGCCGCGCACGTAGTGGGGCGTGCGGATGTGGCCCGGCGGAAAGGCCCTGCGCACCCGCACCCGCTGGCCCGCGGCGAAGGCGTCGCTCACGGGCCTGCTCCCGGCGCTGCGCGGCGCCCCTCGGCGCGCCAGCGGGCCTCGATCGCGGCCATCCTGCGGCCGAGTTCGTCGACCGTGAGCACGCCCTTCTCGAGCAGGTTCTCGGCGATCGAGGCGATCCAGCGCTGGTAGTAGCTGAGTTCGTCGTAGGCGCCGGGGCCGAGCTCCTCGATGCCGCGCCTGAGCTCGTCGTCCATGATCACCCGGCATTGCGGGCGCGTGAGCAGGCGCAGGATGGCATCGACCCGCTTCTCCCAGAGCGCGTAGTCGTGCTCGCTCCGCTCGACCGGCCCGGCCGGCTGGCCGCCCATGTCGTGGTGACGCCGCATGCCGCTGCTCCCTATGCTCACCCCAGAGTATCTCGCCCCCCGCTCGCTCGACAAGTCACGCATCGCGCAACGCATCCGGCGAGACGGTGTAGCGATGGAGCGGCCCGGCGAATAGCGCCGCGGTCGGCGTCGGCGACGACCACCGGACCTAGAACACGAAGGACACGGGCATCGGGCTCGGCTGCCAGGTGATGGCGACGGCGGCCGCGACGATCCGCGGCGCTCGAGTCAGATGCAGACCACCTGCAGCGGCGGCATTCCGCGGCCAGCGCCCGAGAGCGCGCCTCGCGCGGAGCTCAGATTGCCATTTCGCCCGCGAAGTGGCAGGCCGCGAAGTGGCCGGGCCTGGTCTCGGCGAGCGGCGGGGTGACCTCGGCGCAGATCGCTCGGGCGATCGGGCAGCGGGTGCGGAAGCGGCAGCCGGACGGCGGGTCGACCGCGCTCGGCGGCTCGCCGCTGAGGCGGATGCGCTCGCGCGCGCTCGCGGCGCCGACCTCGGGTATCGGCACCGCCGAGATCAGCGAGACGGTGTAGGGATGGAGCGGCTCGGCGAACAGCGCCCCGGCTGAGGCGACCTCCATCACCTTGCCGAGGTATAGCACCACGATGCGGTCCGAGATGTGGCGCACCACGGCGAGATCGTGGGCGATGAACAGGAAGGTCAGCTCGAAACGCTCCTGCAGGTCGACGAACAGGTTGATGATCTGGGCCTGGATATTGACGTCGAGCGAGGAGATCGGCTCGTCGGCGACGATCAGCGCAGGCTCGACCGCGAGCGCGCGAGCGGTGCCGATGCGCTGGCGCTGGCCGCCGGAGAACTCGTGCGGGTAGCTGTCGGCGGCGCGCGGGCTGAGGCCGACCAGGGCGAGGAGCTCCTGCACCCGCGCCCGGGTCGCGCGCGAGCCCTCGGTGATGCCGTGGAAGGCGAGCGGCTCGGCCAGAATCTCGCCGACCGTCATGCGCGGATTGAGGCTCGCGTAAGGGTCCTGGAAGATCATCTGCATGCGCCGGCGCAAGGGGCGGATCTCGGCGCGGCTGGCATGCGAGATGTCGTGGCCCTCGAAGCGCAGCCTGCCGGCGGTCGGCTCGTGGATGCGGGTGATGAGGCGCGCGATGGTCGACTTGCCGCAGCCCGATTCGCCGACCAGGCCCACCGTCTCGCCACGGCTCGCTGTGAAATCGACGCCGTCGACCGCGTGGACGAAGCGCTTCGGGCTGAACGGCGTCGCCCGGCGCAGCGGGAAGTGCTTGACCAGCCCTTCCACCTCCAGGATGGGGACCTGCAAAACCGGTTCAGAGCCCTGGCTCGTTTCCGCCCTGACGTCGAGTTCGGCGGCCGCCGCCGGGGGCGGTCGCTGCGGCAGGCGCTCGCCCGCCTGCGCCACCCAGCAGCGCGCGCGGCGGGTCGCGCCGGTCGGCAGCAGCTCGGGGTGCTGCTCGCACTTCTCGATGCGGAACGGGCAGCGCGGCGCAAAGCGGCAGCCCGGGGGATGGGCCAGGGGATCGGGCGGCGCGCCCTCGATCGTGGTCAGGCGCTTCTCGCCCGGGATGCTGCGGTCTATCCGCGGCGCGGCGTTGAGCAGCGCCCAGCTGTAGGGGTGATGGGGCTCGCGCAGCAGGTCGGCCGTCGCGCCCTCCTCGACCACCTCGCCCGCGTACATCACGACGACCCGCGCGCAGACGTTGGCGATCACGCCGAGGTCGTGGCTGATCAGCAGGATCGCGGCGCCAAAATCGGCGTTCAGCTCGCGCAGAAGGTCGAGGATCTGCGCCTGAATGGTGACATCGAGCGCGGTCGTGGGCTCGTCGGCGATCAGCAGCGAGGGCTCGTTGCCGAAGCCCATCGCCAGCATCACGCGCTGACGCATGCCGCCCGAGAACTCGTGCGGATAGGCGTCGATCGCGCGCTCCGGGCTGGTGATGCCCATGCGCCCGAGCAGGCCCACGGCGCGCTCGCGCGCGCTCCGGGCGGTGTAGCGGCCGTGCACCAGCAGGCCCTCGATCAGTTGGCGCGCGATCCTGAGCACCGGGTTGAGCGAGGTCATGGGGTCCTGGAAGATCATCGCGACGTCGCCGCCGCGCAGCTGGCGGAGCTCCTGGCCGCGCAGCGTGACGACGTTCCTGCCGCGAAAGATGATCTCGCCGCCGGCGATCTGGGCGTCGTCCTCGAGCAGCCGCATGATCGAGAGCGCGCTCACGCTCTTGCCGGAGCCGGACTCGCCGACGATGCCGAGCGCCTCGCCGGCGTCGAGCTCGAAGCTCACCCCGTCGACCGCGCG
This sequence comes from Pseudomonadota bacterium, assembly GCA_046727895.1. Classification (GTDB taxonomy): domain Bacteria; phylum Pseudomonadota; class Alphaproteobacteria; order Geminicoccales; family Geminicoccaceae; genus DATAOG01. The sequence goes on from JBKPDM010000364.1 coordinate 6,955, forward strand.
CACGATGCCCTGATCGGTCGTGAAATGGGTGCGCAGCTCGCGCAGCTCGAGCAGCGGCCCGCTCGTGCTCATCGCCCGCGGGACTTGGGATCGAGCCAGTCGCGCACGCCGTCGCCCAGGAAGTTGAAGCCCATGACGACGGTGAGGATGGCGAGGCCCGGGAAAGTTGCGACCCACCACTGCTGGATCAGCTCGCGACCCTCGGAGACCATGGCGCCCCATTCCGGGGTCGGCGGGATCACGCCCAGCCCCAGAAAGGAGAGGCCCGAGAAGGTCAGGATCGCCTGGCCGACGTCGAGCGTCACCAGCACGATCAGGGGGCCGAGCGCGTTCGGCAGGATGTGGCGGAACAGGATGCGGCCCGGCCCGTAGCCGACCACCGCTGCCGCCTCGACGTACTCCTGGCTGCGCTGCACGATGACCAGGCTGCGGGCGAGGCGGGCGAACTTGGGCCACCACACCACCAGCATGGCGATCAGCGTGTTGGTGACGCCGATGCCGAGGGCGGCCGCGATCGCCATGGCGAGGATGATCGGCGGGAAGCACAGCATCAGGTCGGTGAGCCGCATCATGGCTTCCTCGACCTTGCCGCCGGCATAGGCCGCGATGGCGCCGATCAGGGTGCCGATGGCGGCGCCGAGCAGGGCCACGGTGAAGCCCGCGAACAGCGAGACCCGGGCGCCCACCAGGAGGCGCGAGAAGACGTCGCGACCGAGCAGATCGGTGCCCAGCCAGTAGGTCGCCGACGGCGGCAGCAGGCGCTGGGTGAGATCGAGCGCGTCGGGTGGGTGGGGCACGACGTAGGGCGAGATCACCGCGATCAGAATCCAGGCGAGCACGATCGCGCCGCCGAGCGCCGCAAGCCAGTAGCGCCGGAGGCCGCGGCGCAGTTTGCGGCCGCGTCCGCCGGCGGCGGCCTCCTGCGCCAGGGCGATCGCCATCAGCTGCGGACCACGCGCGGGTCGAGCAGCGCGTAGGACAGATCGACGATCAGATTGATCACCAGGTAGACCACGGCGACGATGAAGGTGATGCCCATGATCGCCGGGAAGTCGAGCGACACGGCGCTGCGGAAGGTGTAGCGGCCGAGGCCGGGCCAGGAGAAGATGGTCTCGGTCAGGACCGTGCCGCTGAGCAGCACGGCATAAGCAAGCCCGCCCAGCGTCACCACCGGGATCAGCGCGTTGGGCAGAGCGTGGCGGCGCACGATCGCCCACTCCGCCATGCCCTTGGCGCGCGCCACGCGGACGTAGTCCTGGTGGAGGGCGTCGAGCATCGCCGCGCGGGTGGTGCGGGTGATCAGGCCGAGCGTGGTCGCCGCCAGCACGACCCCCGGCAGCACCAGATGGGCAGCGGCGTTCCTGAACACCGCCCACTGGCCGGCGAGCGCGCTGTCGATCAGGTAGAGGCCGGTGACCGTGGGCGGTGGCAGATAGATCACGTCGAGCCGGCCCGGCCCGGGTGCGATGCGCAGGCCGCCGTAGAACAGCGCCAGCATGATGAAGGCGAGCCAGAAGGTCGGCGCCGAGACGCCGACGAGCGAGAGCAGCCGCGCCACGTGGTCGATCCAGCTGTCGCGCCGCACGGCGGCGAGCACGCCGAGCGGCACGCCGACCAGGACGGCGAGCACGAAGGCGACCGTCGAGAGCTCGATCGTGGCCGGCGCATATTGCGCGATGTCGGCGAGCACCGGGCGCTGGCTCGAGATCGAGATGCCGAAGTCGCCGTGGACGAGGCGGGTGAGGAAAATCCAGTACTGCTCCCAGAGTGGCAGATCGAGGCCCCATTTGGCGCGATAGGCGGCGACCAGGGCCTTGTCGGCCGCCTGCAGGTCGCCGAGCTGGGCGAGGATCGGGTCGGCCGGCACCAGGCTCGCGATGATGAAGACGACGAGGGTGGCGAGCACGATCATCACGACCATGCCCAGCACCCTCGTCAGGAGGTAGCGCAGCAAGCGGCTACGGCTCCCGCTTCAGAGCGAACGCGCCCGAGGCCTCACGAGGCGGGCTT
>JBKPDM010000365.1:0-4264 GCA_046727895.1 Pseudomonadota bacterium
AGCCGATGCCGGCGGCGTCCGCGGTCGACGATCCGGAGATGCCGGCAAACAGCATGCTGACCATGACGTTGATGTGGCCGAGCCCGCCCGGCAGGTGGCCCACCATGCTCTGCGACAGGCGCACGAGGCGATCGGTGATGCCGGCCGCATTCATCAGATTCGCGGCCAGGAGGAAGAACGGTACCGCGAGCAGGATGAAGGCGTTGTAAGACTTGAACATCTGCTGCAGGAGGACGAACGGGGTCAGGTGTGGGGCGATGAAAAACACGGGGATGCAGGCGAGCCCGAGCGCGAACGCGACCGGCACGCGCAGGACCACGAGTGCGCCAAACACGCTGAACAGGAGGAGCGCCACCTCGCCCGGCGTCATGGCCGGCTGCAGCACCGGCCGATCGGCGGGACGTCCTGAGGCGGGGACGCGCTCATTCGGCCTTGGGGATCTCGTGCGCGGGCGGCGGCAGGTCGCCCCGGTAGATACGCCAGTCTTCAAGGAATTTTTCGGTCAGGAACAGGACCATGGTGACGCCGGCAAGCGGCCAGGCGATGTAGATCGTGAGCATCGGCAGGCTGGCGATCTCGGACACCTGGATCGCCCCGAACCGGGCAAACTGATAGCCGTAGGTGACGAAGATCAGAGCGACCAGCAGCATGGCGAAGTGCACGAACAGCCGAAAGCCCGCCTCCACCTTGGCCGAGCCTTTGGGCAGCAGGTCGACATCGAAATGGGTGCCGTCGCGCACCGCGATCATGGCACCGATCATCACGATCCAGATGAAGCAGAAGCGCGCGATCTCTTCGGTCCATATGTAACGAGGAATGAGGCCGGTGTAGCGAGAAAGAATCTGCATGGTGACGGGGACGATCAGCGCAAACATCAAGAGCGTGATCAGGCCCCGAAGCAGGCGATAGTATAGGTCGAGAATTTTCCTCATCGCTGGTGCGGCGCTCGGTCGACCGGACGGGATAAGGAGGCCCGACCCGCCATCGCGGGCCAGGCCTCGTCGTTGACCATCACTGGATGGCGTTGATCGCATCGTAGACCTTGAGCGCGCCGAGCTCGTCGGCGTAGGCGCGCTTGACCGGCTCGGCGAGCTCCAGCAGCTTGTCCCGCTCTTTGAACTCGACCGTCGTGAGCATGCCGTCCTTCTGCATCGCCTCGAGCTTGCCGCTGTCCTGCGAAGACTCGACCTCGCGGCCGTAGGCGCCGGCCTCCTTGCCCGCCTTGACGATCGCCGCCTGGAGGTCCTCCGGCAGGTTGCGGAAGGTCTTGCCCGAGAAGCACAAGGGGCGGACCGTGATGGCGTGCTGGGTCAGATCGATGTACGGCCCAACCTCGTAGAACTTCATCTGCTCGACGCCCGCCGCCTCGTTCTCGGCCGCATCGATCACGCCGGTCTGCATGGCGTTGTAGACCTCGTCGTAGGCGATCACGGTCGGCGCCATCTTGATCGCCTCGAAGATCCGGGTCTGGATCGGCGCGCCCATCACCCGGATCGGCATCTGCGCGATGTCGTCGATGGTCGCGATCGGCTTCTTGGTGATCAGGTTGCGCGTGCCGCCGCCGGCATAGCCGATGATCAGCACGTCGGCCTTGTCGTAGATGTCATCGGCGATCGGCTTGAGCGCGTCGGCCTCCATGACCTTGTTCCAGTGGTCGACGTCGCGGAACAGGAACGGCATGTCCATCAGGGGCGCCATCGGCGAGAAGGTCGACATGTGCGAGGGCGCCACGATCGCGTAGTCGACCGAGATACCCTGGCTCATATAGGCGAAGTAGTCCTTCTCGAGGCCAAGCTCGCTGTTGAGATGGAGCAGGGTGATGGTTTCGGCACTGGCGGTGCCTGCGCCGAGCAGCGCCAGTGCCATGCCCGCGGCAAGACCCGCGATGAACTTGCGAATGTGGCTCATGTTAAGCTCCCTTGCTTCCCGGTTATCGTTGGTCCGGCTCCGATCAGTCATAGCGGAGGCGGCCGCGGCTGGCTACCCAGGGCGGGCTGAGGCGGACCGGCAGAGCGGCGCACCCCGATGCGCGAGCGGCGCGCTGCGCCGCCCGCAGCGCTGACTGGCTGGTACCCGCGAGCCTACGTCCGTGACCCGTTGGCGGAACCGCGAGGTCTCAGAATCAAGCTAAAGCGTCTGCCGCTGACGCTACCCGCCCGCCTTCACGATTTGTCAACCGACAGGTGCCATGATTGGCGCCGTCCAGGTCTATCCAAGGTTGCTTGTCATGAAGATCGATATCACCTACGAGGCAGGGCTGCGGGCGCTGGTCGAGACGATCCGCGAGCAGCAGGATCACGGCAAGGCGCTGATGAGCCTCGTGTCTCGACTGGTCGAGGAGGCCAGTCGACAGGATTGGTTCGAGGCGCACTGGCGAACTGACGCGCGCCTGACGCTCGCCCAGCTGGCCTGCAGCGACATGCCCAAGCGGTGGCGATCAGCAGCGCCGGTTCTCGACGTCATTGCCGAGGCCGCCGGTTGGGCGCTCAAGGCGGACGAGATCGACAGCGACAGCCGCGCGACGCTGCTGGCGATCACCCGGCTTGCCGAGGTCGAGCGCTCGGGGCTGACAGCGGCCGAGTCGAAGCCGCGGTCCGCGGTCAAGACCGCGTGGCGCCGCAAGGCGGGCAAGGTCGCCCGGGCGGCCAAGACGAAAGGCCGGCTCCAGGTCCGTCGGGCTCGCCCGACGCTGCCGCTCGCCAAACCCGCAGACTCGGCGAAATCGGCGCCGGCCACGAAGGTTCGCAAGGCGGCCAAAACCGCCCGCAAGGCCAAGGCGAACGGCCGGGTCCAGGCCCGTCGGGCTCGCCCGACGCTGCCCCTCGCCAAGCCAATGGATGCGGCGAAGTCGGCGCCAGCCGCGAAGGCCCGGCCGGCTGCCAAGGCCACCCGGAAGGCCAAGGTGAAGGCCCCGATCCAGGCCCGTCGGGCCCGCCTGACGCTGCCTCTCGCCAAGCCGATGGATGCGGCGAAGTCGGCGCCGGCCACGAAGGTTCGCAAGGCGGCCAAAACCGCCCGCAAGGCCAAGGCGAACGGCCGGGTCCAGGCCCGTCGGGCTCGCCCGACGCTGCCCCTCGCGAAGCCGATGGATGCGGCGAAGTCCGCGCCGGCCACGAAGGTTCGCAAGGCGGCCCAAACCGCCCGCAAGGCCAAGTTGAAGGCCCCGATCCAGGCCCGTCGGTCCCGCCCGACGCTGCCCATCGCCAAGTCCGCGGAGCCGGTGAAGTCCGCGCCGGCCGCGAAGGTTCGCTCGATCGCCAAGTCCGCTCCGGCGCGTCAGGCGAATGGCGCGGGCCAGGCGAGCCAGACCCCGCAGACGCCGGTCAACCCGACCTGAGCGCACCCCGCGCGTCGGGGCCGGTTTTCTGCATCCGAGCTCGCGCCAGCCAGATCGGCTGGCGCGAGCCCGCGGCCAACTGTCAGGTAATCCCAGGCTGACCCGATCTGAGCATCAGATATGGGCCGGTTGTGACCCGTCCTCCAGGGCGCGGGATAGCACGGCCGAGCTGGCGCGCGGAAAGCGCGGCAGATCGTCATCAATGTGCAGCCAAGGGAGCTGATCCTCGTGAGCCTGGCGGCGAGCCGGCGCGTCTGAAGTACGTCATACCAGGTTGTCACGAAGCCGTGTGCCAAATGGGCGTGCGAGGTCACCTGAACCAGAGATCATCAAGCCGATCCGCGCGCATCGGGCGGAGCAGAGGTGGCTCAGCGGCAGGTTGCGTCCGCCGGCATGATCTCCGCGTTTGGGCTGCTCTTCCGTCCTCGATGTGGTATTGGGGTCGCTGCATGCTTGCCTTCGGGGAGCGCCGGTGGACGTGGCGGCTTGGCTGCGGGAGTTGGGCCTGGAGCACTACGAGCCCCTCTTCCGCGAGCATGAGATCGATGACGAGCTCGTCCCGGAGCTGACCGAGGGCGATCTGGAGAAGCTCGGGCTGCCGCTCGGCCCGCGCAAGAAGCTGCTGAAGGCGATCGCCGCACTCGGCGTCAGGCAGAGTAAATCCGAAGCGACCATTGCCGCGGCGCCGCGGGAGGCGGAACGCCGCCAGCTGACGGTGATGTTCGTCGATCTGGTCGGCTCGACCGAGCTCTCCGCCCGCCTTGATCCCGAGGACGTCGGCGAGGTGATACGCGTCTATCAGAACACGGTCGCCGGTGAGATCGCACGCCTCGAGGGCCACATCGCCAATTTCATGGGCGATGGCGTGCTCGCCTATTTCGGCTGGCCGCAAGCCCATGAGGACGATGCCGAGCGAGCGATCCGGGC
>JBKPDM010000366.1:0-7697 GCA_046727895.1 Pseudomonadota bacterium
GTCTCGTGGGCTCGGAGATGTGTATAAGAGACAGACCTATGCCTCGTCGGCCGTCACTGGGGGATAGTTTAACGGTAGAACTCTCGGCTCTGGACCGAGCAGTCCTGGTTCGAATCCAGGTCCCCCAGCCACTACCCCTGACCGGCTGCGCCTCCCCGCAGAGCGCTTGTTGGTCTCGTCGCGCAGATCGGCTGCTGAACCCCGCCCCCTGAGGACCGGTCTGACGGCGCACCGGCTTGACCCGCTCGGCCGGCGCGGCTTTTATCGGCAGCCTGGCAGGGGGAGAACCGCGATGCGACTAAAGGGCAAGGTCGCGATCGTCACCGGCGGCGGGTTCGGCTTCGGCGAAGGGATCGCCAGGCGGTTCGCGTCCGAGGGTGCCAAGGTGCTGGTCGCCGACATCGACGGTGGGCGCGCCGAGCGGGTCGCGGGCGAGATCGGCCAGGCGGCGCGCGCCTCCCGGGCGGACGTGGCCAAGGGCCCGGATTTCGCGCGCATGGTCGAGGAGACGCTGGAAGCGTTCGGCCGGCTCGACGTCGTCGTCAACAACGCCGGCATCACCTACCGCAACCAGCCGATGCTCGAGGTCGACGAGGCGACCTACGACCGGGTGTTCGCGGTCAACGTCAAGTCGATCTACTGGAGCGCCATCCACGCGGTGCCGGTGTTCCGCCGGCAGGGCGGCGGCAACATCGTCAACATCGCCTCGACCGCGGGCCTCCGGCCGCGCCCGGGGCTGACCTGGTACAACGCGTCCAAGGGCGCGGTGATCACCATGAGCAAGTCGATGGCGCTCGAGCTGGCGCCCGACAAGATCCGGGTCAACGCGATCTGCCCCGTGCTCGGCGAGACCGGCCTGACCGCCGAGTTCATGGGCGGCGATTCGCCGGAGCTGCGGGCGAGGTTCATTGCGACCATCCCGCTCGGCCGCATGAGCCTCCCCAAAGACATCGCGGCCGCCGCCCTGTTCCTCGCCTCGGATGAGGCCGAGTTCCTGACCGGCGTCGCCCTCGAGGTCGACGGCGGGCGCTGCGTCTGAGCGGGACGGGGTCATGGCGGATGCGACGATGATGCGCGCGGTGTTGATGGAGGGGTTCGGCGGGCCGGAGGTGCTCCGGATGGGCGAGATGCCGCGGCCGGAACCGCAGCCGGGTCAGGTCCTGATCCGGCTCGCGGCGACCAGCGTCAACCGCGCCGACCTGCATCAGCGCGCGGGCAACTATCCGCCGCCGCCCGGCGAGAGCGAGATCCTGGGCCTGGAGTGCGCCGGCGTGATCGAGCAGTTGGGCGAGGGGGTGAGCGGCTGGCGGGTCGGCGATCGGGTGATGACCTTGCTGGGCGGCGGCGGTTATGCCGAATACGCCGTGGCGCCCGCGAGCACGCTCCTGCCGGTGCCGCCGCACCTCGAGCTGGTCCAGGCGGCCGCGATCACCGAGGTCTGGCTCACCGCCTACCTGAACGTCTTTCGGGAGGCCGGCCTCAAACCCGGCGAGACGCTCCTGGTCCAGGGCGGCGCCTCGGGGGTCGGGACGGCCGCGATCCAGCTCGCCAAGGTGCTCGGCCCCTCGCCCGTCATCGTGACCGTGGGCAGTCCCGAGAAGGCCGAGGCCTGCCGCGCGCTCGGCGCCGACCATGCAATCCTCTACAAGTCGGAGGATTTCTCCAAGCGCGTGCTGGAGATTACCGACGGCGGCGGCGCCAACGTGATTCTCGACCACATCGGGGCCGCCAATCTGGAGCCGAATCTCGCCTGCCTTGCTCTCTATGGTCGCCTGGTGATCATCGGCCTTCTCGGCGGCGCCAGGGCGGAGCTCAACATCGGCCGCCTGATGGTCAAGCGGCAGCGCATCATCGGCTCGGTGCTGCGCTCCCGCCCGATCGAGGAGAAGGCCGAGATCACGGCCGCGTTTCGCGAGGCGGTGCTCGGCCGCTTCGCGAGCGGCGAGCTCAGGCCGGTGATCCACGCGGTGCTGCCGCTCGAGCAGGCGGGCCGGGCGCACGAGCTGATGGCGGCCAACGCCAACACCGGCAAGCTGGTGCTCCAGGTCGAGCCGGCGCTCGGCTGATCGTCGATCACGGTCGCCGGTCTGTAGTTGTCGTCGGCCTCAGGCACCATAATTCTTGCGCGAAGTGGCTCTCCGAGGCGGTGGCTTCTCGATGAAACACTCCTGGCTCACGCGCGGCATGCATCTTCTGGTCGCGACGGCGGTCGTCTTTCAGCTGGCGAATGCCCAGTTGATGCGCGTGCCCTGGCCCGGGCGCCCACCGCTCTCGCACTTCGAGGCCGGGGCCTTCGCGCTGCACGAATACGCCGGCCTGATCAGCATGGCGATCATCGCCCTGTTCTGGCTCTGGCTGCTCGTCCGGCGCAAGGGCACCGACCTCGGGACGCTCTTTCCCTGGTTCTCGCGCCGGCGGCTTGCCGAGCTGCGCGAGGACATCATCCTGCACGTCCGTTCCGCGGCGCAGCTCGCCCTGCCGGACCCCGACCGAGCCGTGGCGCTCCCCTCGGCGGTTCAGGGCGTGGGTCTCGTGCTCGCACTCGTCGTAACGATCACCGGCACGGTTGGTTTTTTCGACTGGATCGAGGGCACGCCTCCGACGGGGCTCGTCCGCGTTGCCTTCGACATTCATGGCACGCTCGCCAACGTGATGTGGGGCTATCTGGTCGTCCACGTCGGCGCGGCGCTGCTCCACGAGCTGCTCGGGCACCGGATCCTCTACCAGATGTCACCCATGCGACAGGCGTCACCGCCGGTGCCCTCGAGCGCCCCGCTCGCGGGCGTCGAAGACGCCAGCGGATTGCGGGACTGACGCCCGGTCCGGTTGCCGCCGCCGGCCTCATTCGAAGGGGGCCGCGTCGGCCTGCCGCTCCGCTCACTGGTCGATTCGCCGGGCGACCCCACCTTTAGCGCGGAGGAACACCTCAACGCCGGTGAATCATCGATGCGTCTGATGGTCATTGCGCTGCTCGTTCTGCTCGGTGGCGGGCTGATCTGGCTGTTCGTGCCGTGGCCGCCCAGCCCCCCCGAGATCACCAGGACGGGCGATCCCAAACGGGGCGAATACGTGCTCTATCTGAGCGGCTGCGTCGCCTGTCACACGGATGCGAAGAACGGCGGCAAGTTCCTGGCCGGTGGACGTGCGCTCGAGACGTCCTTCGGCACCTTCTACCCGCCCAACATCACGCCCGATCCCGGCAGCGGCATCGGCGGCTGGTCGACCGGCGAATTCGTGGTTGCGATGACCGAAGGCGTCTCGTCAAGCGGCCACCCGCTCTATCCGGCCTTTCCCTACCCCTCTTACACCAGGATGACCGAACAGGATCTGGTCGACCTCAAGGCCTACCTCGACACGGTCGAACCGGTCACCGACCAGGTTCCCGCGCATCAGCTCCACTTTCCCTACAGCTTTCGCCCGGCGCTGAAGATCTGGCGGCTCCTGTTCTTCCGGCCGGGCACCTTCCAGCCCGATCCGGGCAAATCGGCGAGCTGGAATCGCGGTGCCTACATCGTTGACGGCCCCGGCCACTGCGGCGAGTGCCACACGCCGCGCAACATGTTCGGCGCGCCCAAGGGCAATCGCTTCCTCGCCGGTACGCGCGACGGTCCGGACGGCAAGACCGTGCCCAACATCACCCCCAACAAGGAGAACGGCATCGGCACCTGGAGCAAGACCGACATCACCTTCGCGCTGCAGACCGGGATTCTGCCGAGTGGCGACGTGCTCGGCGGCGCCATGGCGGAGGAGATCAAGGACGCGAGCAGCCACTGGACGCCCGAAGACCGCACGGCGGTCGCCGAGTACCTCCTGTCCCTGCCGGCGCTCGAAGGCCCGGCGCGGGCGGTCAGCCCATCCTCGTCGACCTTTTGAGGCCAGCCGGCCTCGGCGGCGGCTGGCCAGCGCTGCGTCATGTTGCAGCGCAAAACTTGTGGGGCGGGTCCGGTTCTGCTAGAGAGGCGACGCCGCGGCCGGGAGTGGGCCGAGGGCCCTGAACCGTAGCCGGGAACAGCCAGGCCTTGGCGATCACCAACCCGCCGCGTCCGTTCGAAGTGGTGCCGATCGAGGAGGAGATGCAGCGCTCCTACCTCGACTACGCCATGAGCGTGATCGTGGCGCGCGCGCTGCCGGACGTGCGCGACGGCCTGAAGCCGGTCCACCGGCGCATCCTCTACGCGATGCAGGAAGGCGGCTACGAGCACGGCAGGCCGCCGCGCAAGAGCGCGCTCATCGTCGGCGACGTGATGGGCAAGTATCATCCCCATGGCGGCGATGCGATCTACGATGCCCTGGTGCGTCTGGCGCAGGACTTCTCGATGCGCCTGCCGCTGATCGACGGCCAGGGCAACTTCGGGTCGATGGACGGCGATCCGCCGGCTGCCATGCGCTACACCGAGGTCCGTCTCGCGCTGGCCGCCGATGCGCTGCTCGCCGACATCGACAAGGACACGGTCGACTTCCGACCGAACTACGACGAGTCGGCCCAGGAGCCGAGCGTGCTGCCGGCCCGGTTCCCGAACCTCCTGGTCAATGGCGCGGGCGGGATCGCCGTCGGCATGGCGACCAACATCCCGCCGCACAATCTGGGCGAGGTGATCGACGCCTGCATCGCGCTGGTCGACGATCCGGACCTCGGCTTCGAGCGGCTGCTCGAGCTGATCCCGGGGCCGGACTTTCCGACCGGCGGCATCATCCTGGGACAGGGCGGCATCCGCCAGGCCTTTGCCACCGGCCGCGGCAGCCTCGTGCTGCGCAGCAAGACCCACGTCGAGGAGATCCGCAAGGACCGGGACGCGATCATCGTCACCGAGGTGCCCTATCAGATCAACAAGGCCCGGACACTCGAGCGGATCGGCGAGCTGGTGCGCGAGCGCCGGCTCGAGGGCATCGCGGACCTGCGCGACGAGTCCGACCGCGACGGCACGCGCGTGGTGATCGAGCTGAAGCGCGAGGCCGATCCCGACATCGTGCTCAATCAGCTGTTCCGGCACACACCCCTGCAGGTGAGCTTCGGGGTCAATCTGGTGGCGCTGGCCGGGGGGAGGCCAGCGCAGCTCAACCTCCTCGACGTGTTGCGCGCCTTCCTCGAGTTCCGCGAGGAGGTGATCGCGAGGCGGAGCGCCTACGACCTCGCGCGGGCGCGCGAGCGGGCGCACACCCTGCTCGGCCTCGCGGTCGCGGTCGCCAACATCGATGCGGTGATCGCCCTGATCCGGGGCGCGCCCGATCCGGCGACGGCCAAGGCCGAGCTCACCGGCCGGGACTGGCGGCTCGGCGAAGTGGCACCGCTCCTGCGGCTCGCCGAGGACGCACCGGACGACGCCCGGCCGGCCGGTCCCGAGGACGGCTACCGGCTCTCGGAGCGTCAGGCGCAGGCGATCCTGGACCTCCGCCTGCAGCGCCTGACCCAGCTCGAGCGGAGCAAGATCACCGACGAGCTGACCGAGCTCGGCGAGCGGATCAAGGAGCTCCTGCAAATCCTCCGCTCGCGCGAGCGCCTGCTCGAGGTGCTGAAGGAGGAGCTGAGCGCGGTCAGGGCGCGCTTTGCGACGCCGCGGCGGACGACGATCGAAGACCTCGAGTTCGAGATCGACATCGAGGACCTGATCCAGAAGGAGGACATGGTCGTCACGGTCACCCGGCTCGGCTACATCAAGCGCACGCCGCTCTCGACCTATCGCGAGCAGCGCCGCGGCGGCAAGGGCCGGGTCGGCATGGCGACCCATGAGGACGACTACCTCGCCCAGCTGTTCGTCGCCAACACCCACACACCGGTGCTGTTCTTCAGCTCCGCGGGCCGCGTCTACAAGCTCAAGGTCTACCGCCTGCCGCTCGGCGCGCCGCAGGCGCGCGGCAAGGCGATGATCAACCTCTTCCCGCAGCTCATTGAGAGTGAGACGATCACCGCGGTCCTGCCCCTGCCCGAGGACGAGAGCACCTACGACCAGCTCTCGGTGGTGTTCGCGACCGCGAGCGGCAAGGTCCGGCGCAACGCGCTCGCCGATTTCCTCTTCGTGCCGGCCGGCGGCAAGATCGCCATGGGTCTCGACGAGGGCGATCATCTGATCGGGGTCGCGGTCGCGACCGAGCAGGAAGACGTGCTGCTCGCCGCGCGCGGCGGCAAGTGCGTGCGCTTTCCGGTGGGCTCCGTGCGCGTGTTCCGCTCGCGCAGCTCGGAAGGCGTACGCGGCATGGATCTGGCCAAGGGCGATCGGGTGATCTCGATGTCGATCCTGGACCACGTCGAGCTCGCGATCGAGGAACGCGACGCCTTCCTGCGCTACGATTCGGCAAGGCGCCGTCAGGACGGTCACGAGGATGGCGCCGACGAGTCCGGCGAGGAGGCCGCGCAGCGGGCCGACGCCGCGATCCGGGCCGCGCGCGAGCAGCTCGGCGCCAATCGCCTCGCCGCGCTCGACGCGCACCAGCAGCTGATCCTCTCTGTGACTGAGAACGGCTACGGCAAGCGCAGTTCGGCCTACGAATACCGGGTCACCAACCGGGGCGGGCAGGGGATCATCAACATCGAGACCAGTAGGCGCAACGGGCCCGTGGTCGCCGCTTTCCCGGTCGCCGACGACGACCAGGTCATGCTGGTCACCGACCGCGGCCAGGTGATCCGCATTCCGGTCGACGACATCCGGATCGCCGGGCGCAACACCCAGGGCGTGACCCTGTTCGACGTCGCCGAGGGCGAGCACGTGGTCTCGGTCGCGCGTCTTGCCGGCGCCGCGGAGGCGAATGGCGGCGAGGACGACGTCGACGACGGCGAGCCCGAGCCGGACGGCGCGCCATAGCCGTCGCAGGAGCATCGGCCATGAACGGTCCGCGCACCGGCGTCTATCCGGGCACCTTCGACCCGATTCACAACGGCCACCTGGACATCATCCGGCGCGCGACCAAGGTGGTCGATCGCCTGGTGATCGCCGTCGCGGTCAATATCGGCAAGGAGCCGATGTTCACGCTCGACGAGCGGGTGCAGATGGTCGCCCACGAGGCCAAGGCGCTGATGGACGGCGACCGGGTCAACGGCTGCCGGCTCGAGGTCCATCCGTTCGAGAATCTTCTGGTCGACTTCGCCTGCCGGTCAGGGGCGAGCGTGATCATCCGTGGCCTGCGGGCGGTCTCCGATTTCGAGTACGAGTTTCAGATGGCGGCGACCAACGCCAGGCTCTGCCCCTCGATCGAGACCATGTTCCTGACCGCGTCCGACACCAACCACTTCATCTCCTCGCGCCTGGTCAAGGAGATCGCGCTCCTGGGCGGCGACGTCTCGAGCTTCGTCTCGGCCCACGTCCGCGCCCGCCTCGCGACGGTCCAGGCGGCCCGCCTGAAGGCCGGATGATGTCCCTTGGCGCTTGCGAAGGGCGCCTTCCTTCGGACCCGTCTAGTAGCCCCGATCGCTCCTGCCGGCAGCCGTGTCGTCACGGCTTTGACGAACAAGAGCTACATCAGTTATCCAAGCATGGAGCGAACATCGAGGATTGAGATGATCTGGGAAAGCGGGCCGTGGAAAGATTCGCTCCTGGACGATGCCGGCTTGCTGGAGCGCTGGGCCGGCAAGCCGAAGGTGACGTCGCGCCGGTCGCTGCTCATGGAGCGGAAGGTCTTTCTGGCAGCATACACGATACGCAAGCTCTGGGAGGCACGGACGCTCTCAACGAGCTTTCGCGGTCGCTCGATACGCTGCCTGACAT
>JBKPDM010000367.1:0-4354 GCA_046727895.1 Pseudomonadota bacterium
GTCTCGTTCCATGTCGACGCGGGCGAGACGCTGGGGCTGGTCGGCGAGAGCGGTTGCGGCAAGAGCGTCACGGCGCTCTCGCTGATGCGCCTCGTTGCGACACCGCCGGGCCGGATCGTCGGTGGCGAGATCCTGTTCGAGGGCAAAAACCTGCTCGACCTGTCGGACGTCGAGATGCGCAGGCTGTCCGGGGATCGGATCGGCATGGTCTTTCAGGAGCCGATGACCTCGCTCAATCCCGTGCTGACGATCGGACGCCAGTTGAGGGAGCCGCTCGAGCTGCATCTGGGCTTGACCGCGAAGGCCGCCATGGCCCGCGCCGAGGGGTTGCTGCGCATGGTCGGGATCGCCGATGCGAAAGCCCGCCTCGGCGCTTATCCACATCAACTCAGCGGCGGTCAGCGACAGCGGGTCATGATCGCGATCGCCCTGGGCTGCAATCCCAGGCTTCTGATCGCCGACGAAGCGACCACCGCGCTCGACGTCACCATTCAGGCGCAGATCCTCGAGCTCATGAAGGAGCTCACCGCCCGGCTCGGGACGGCCCTGATCATCATCACGCACAATCTCGGCCTGGTCGCCCGCTACGCCGACCGCGTCAACGTCATGTATGCCGGGCGGATCCGCGAGTCGGGGCCGGTGGACGACATCTACGCGACGGCGCGACACCCCTATACGGTCGGGCTCTTAAACTCCGTACCCCGGCTCGACCAGCTGCTGAGCGCACGACTCAAATCGATTCGCGGCGAGATTCCCAACCTCGCCAGCCTGCCGAGCGGCTGCGCCTTCCGATCGCGGTGCGACTGGGCGGTCGAGCGTTGCGCGATCGACGATCCGCCGCTCATGCAGGCGGCCCCCGACCATTGGTCGGCCTGCTGGGAGCACCTGCGGGTGGCCGCCGCGGCGAGCGTCGAACCTTGAGCCCCGGCCCGGCTGCGCTCGCCGACGGAGCTGGCAGTGGCCGCGATGCCGTCGCCGGGCGCCTTCTCGAGATCCGTGATCTGAAGGTCTACTATCCGATCATCCGCGGCACGATCCTGCGCCACCGGGCGGGTGACGTGCGGGCGGTCGACGGGGTGACCTTCTCGATCGATCGAGGCGAGACTCTCGGCCTCGTCGGCGAGTCCGGCTCAGGCAAGTCGACCATCGGGCGCGCCATCATTCGCCTGATCGAGCCCACCAGCGGCTCGATTCTGTTCGAGGGTCGGGATCTTGCGACACTCGGCGGGGAAGACCTTCGCCGCGTTCGCCAGCGTTTCGCGATGGTCTTCCAAGACCCCTACGGCTCGTTGAACCCCCGCATGTCCGCCGGCGACATCGTCGGTGAGCCGCTGCTCATCCACGCCATGTGTCAAACCAAAGACGACTATCGGGCGCGGGTTGCCGATCTGCTCGGCACGGTGGGACTGAATCCGGCGATGGCCGAATGGTATCCGCACGAGTTCAGCGGCGGGCAGCGGCAGCGACTTGGCGTCGCGCGCGCGCTGGCGGTTCAGCCCAGGCTGGTGATCCTGGACGAGCCGGTCTCAGCGCTCGACGTCTCGATCCAGGCGCAGGTCATCAACCTGCTCCAGGATCTCCAAGAGCGCTTCCACCTCGCGTACCTGTTCATCGCCCACGATCTGTCGGTGGTGCGTCACATCAGCCACCGGGTGGCCGTGATGTACCTCGGTAAGATCGTCGAGACCGCCGGGCGCAACGAGCTCTACCAAGATCCGCTTCATCCCTACACGCAGGCGCTGCTGTCGGCGGTTCCGGTCCCGGATCCGATCCTCGAACGCAGGCGCGAGCGGATCGTCATCGCGGGCGACATTCCCAGCCCGGCGGACCCGCCCTGCGGCTGCGTCTTTCATACCCGCTGTCCGCTCGCCATCGACGCCTGCCGCACTCACGTGCCCGAGTTGCGCGAGGTCAAGCAGGCGCACCGGGTGGCATGCCTGCGCGCGCCTGGCTATGGTCCCTATTGACCGGACCGGCAGCGTTCGCACCGATCAGCCACGGGTGTCCGGCCGAAGATCAATGAGAACGACCATCCTCATCGCCACACCGCTCGAACCGGAATGTGTGGAACGAATCCGTGCGCTCGATCCGAGCCGGCTCGAGGTCGTCTACGATCCGGCGCTGCTACCGGCGACCCGCTACATTGCCGACCATAAGGGCGAGCCCTTGGTCCGCCAGGGCGAACAGCTGCGCCGCTGGCAGGCCGGGCTTCGCCAGGCGGAAATCCTCTGGGACTTCCCGCCGTTCAATGCCGACGGCAGCAACGACATCGCCCTCGCGGGCAAGCTCCGCTGGGTGCAGGCGACCAGCACCGGCGTCGGGCAGCTCGTCGAGCGGCTCGGTCTGCAGCACACCAACGTCATCGTCACGACCGCGCGCGGGGTCCATGCGGGGCCGATCGCCGAGTTCGTGTTCATGGCCCTGCTGGCGCATTTCCGGGGGCTGCGCCACCTCGACGCCGAGCAGCGCGCGCACCGCTGGGTGCGCTACTGCGGCGAGGAGATCGCCGGGCGAACCCTCGTCACCATCGGCGCGGGCGACCTCGCACGCGGGGTCGCGCGCATCGCCCGAGCGCTCGACATGCGGATCATCGCCATCGCCCGGCAGCCGCAGAAGAGCCGTGCCCATGCCGCTCTCTTCGATGCCATCCATCCACGCGAGGACCTGCACCGCGTGCTGGCCAGCGCCGATGCGGTGGTCGTAGCGGTGCCGCACACGGCCGAGACCGAGAAGCTGATCGATGCCGAGGCCTTCGGCGCGATGCGGCCGGGCTGCGCCTTCGTCAACATCGGCCGCGGCCAAGTGGTGGACGAGGCGGCGCTGATCCAAAGCCTCGCGCGCGGTCACCTCGGCTTCGCTGCCCTCGACGTGGCGGCGGTCGAGCCGCTGCCGCCCGAAAGCCCGCTCTGGGACATGCCCAACGTGCTGATCAGCCCGCACTCGGCGAGCACGGTGACCAGCGAGAACCGCAAGATCACCGAAATCTTCTGCGCCAATCTCCGCTGTTACCTCGACGGCCGCCTCGCCGATATGAAGAATGTGCTGGACAAGGAACGGCTGTATTAGGCCCTGTTTACAAAGTTGCATAGCGTAGGCATCTGCGGATAGCAGCAATATGAAGCGCGTCACCACGTCGCCGCGACCACGTAGGATCGATGACGATAATGCTTGATGCATAAGCAACGGGGTATGGTAAATTCAAGGATGCCTGTTCAGGAGCGGTGCCGCTCACGGAACGGCGAGCCGGCTATGCAATCTGCCGGACTCCCGGACGTTGCTCGAAGAAGGAAATCTCGAAAGCTCTCTGGTTCTCGGCCCGTAATGGCAGTGAAGTCCTTGGAGACCTGACTGTAGCGACCTTCGGCGATTGAGGCGCACAAGGTGGAGAAGGCATGAGGCCAAGGATGGTCGAGACGCGCCGACGCCCAAGTCAGGTATTTGTCAATGCAACAGGAACGATACCGGACCTGCCTCACGATCGTTTCACCATAAGAGGCAGCGATCTCGGCAAAGCCCAACGCTCGATGTCCCGTAATCATGTAGATGATGCGAGATTTATTGGGTTTGGCTGCTTCTGCTGCGACGGCGGCCGCCACGTCGTCCCGCGAGATCGGGGCAACCCGACCATGTCCTGTGGGTAGCACAAGCTCTCCCGACGTTTGGCTCGGGACGAGCCAATGTTTGAGAATAAAGTCGGAATATAGGCCACATCTGAGGATGGTCGAAGGCACACTGCAGACCGCTAGTTGGCGCTCTGCGTCTCGGTAAACAGGTGAGAAGTAGAATGGCGATAACTCGTCGGTATCGACGATGCTCGTGAAAGTAATATGCCGGATGTTGGTCGCCGTAGCTGCCTCTATGGCGTTGGCGTGGTGGCGCATGACTGCGCTCGCGTCGCCATCGCTCGAAATTAGGATCATATCATCGATGGCCGCAAGTGCCCTCTTCAGAGCAGAGGCATCCTCGTAGTCCGCAACGCGCAGGGCGATTCCAGATGGCAGGCGCCTGCTTGCGGCTTGGACGTCCCGGACCATTGCGACCACGTCGTGGCCGTGTGACACCAACCTGCAGACGACGGCGCGCCCCACATGGCCGGTGGCTCCTGTGACGAGGATCATTATGCCGGTCCACGTTCCTGCTTGACTTACACATATCCCGGCGGCTATATGTCAATCAATAGCCAACGAGTTATCGATTGCGATGCCACAGCCCCACGATATCCTTTTCAGAACGCTCGCCGATCCGACTCGGCGGGCTATCTTCGAGCGATTGTGCCGCGAAGGAGAGCAGACGGTCGGGGCCCTGACGGCTCGGGCCGGGGTCTCGCAACCGGCCGTCTCAAAGCATCTTGGGG
>JBKPDM010000368.1:0-11386 GCA_046727895.1 Pseudomonadota bacterium
CTGCAGACGGGCGGGCCAACGCACGTCGCGCAAGCCCTTGGCAATGGCCTCTCGCCCGGGCGCCAGATCGCCGAGCGCCAGGCCTAGGACGACGGCAAGGCCGGCATTGTCGATCTGGTGGCAGCCCGGCAGCGCCGATAGCGGCAGATCCAGCCGGCGGGCGCCGACCTGAACCTGAAGTCGATCGCCAGCGCGCCACGCCGACCAGTCGCGGCCGTGGACGCTGAGCGGCGCGCCGATCTCGCGGGCCCGCTCTTCGATCACGGCGAGCGCCGCCGGCGCCTGCGGGCCGACCATGCAGGGCACGCCCGGCTTCAGGATGCCAGCCTTCTCGAAGGCGATCTGCTCGAGACGCTCGCCGAGGAAAGCCTGGTGATCGAGGGAGATCGGCGCGAGCGCGGTGAGCCGCGGTCGCGCGATCAGGTTGGTCGCGTCGAGCCGCCCGCCGAGCCCGGTTTCGATCAGCAGCAGATCCGCCGGTCGGCGGAGGAAGGCCAGGAAAGCCGCCGCGGTCGTGATTTCGAAGAAGGTGATCGGGGCGCCGGCGTTGACCCGCTCGCAGACGTCCAGAACGTCGGCCAGATCGGCCTCCGGAATCGGCCGGCCGTCGAACAGGATGCGCTCGTCGAAGCGCACGAGGTGCGGTGAGACGTACCGCTGCACACGCCGGCCATCGGCCTGGAGCATGGCGTCGAGCATGGCCAGGGTCGAGCCCTTGCCGTTGGTGCCGGCGATGTGGACGACGGGGGCCAGCCGGCGCTCGGGATGATCCAGCCGTGTCAGCAGGCGCTCGATCCGCCCGAGCGAGAGATCGATCGCCTTCGGATGCAGCCCTTGCAGGCGGGCGAGGATCAGGTCACTGCCGAAACTCGTCACCGGCGTCGCTCCCGCCGCCGTCCGCCTCGAAGGGTGGTCCCCCGGGGTCGGCGCCATTGCCAGCCTCGATCAGAGCCAGCGGCGCCTGACCGGCAGACGGACGTTGTCGCTCGACCGGCTGCTCGGCGTCCGGGTCGAGGTTCGGCCGGAGCAGCAGGCGAATGATCCGCGCCAGCGTGGAGCGCAGCTCGAAGCGGTGCACGACCATGTCGATCATGCCGTGCTCGAGCAGGTACTCGGCCTTCTGAAAGTCCTCCGGGAGGTTCTCGCGGATCGTCTGCTCGATCACCCGCCGGCCGGCAAAGCCGATCTGCGCGCCGGGCTCGGCGATGGCGATGTCGCCGAGCATGGCGAAGGACGCGGTCACGCCGCCGGTGGTCGGATCGGTCAGGATGGCGATGTAGGGCAGCCCCGCCTCCTTGACCTCCTCGACCGCAATCGTGGTCCGCGGCATCTGCATCAAAGAGAGGGCGCCCTCCTGCATGCGCGCGCCGCCGGATGCGGTCACCACGATGAAGGCCGCCTCCTGCAGCACTGCGAGGTGCGCCGCGGCG
The DNA here is from genome assembly GCA_046727895.1 of Pseudomonadota bacterium. Classification (GTDB taxonomy): domain Bacteria; phylum Pseudomonadota; class Alphaproteobacteria; order Geminicoccales; family Geminicoccaceae; genus DATAOG01. The sequence continues at coordinate 1,431 of JBKPDM010000368.1, forward strand.
AGCAGGCCTTCCCCGAGCGCGCAGCCCATCGATCCGGCCATGAAGTCGAAGTTCATCACCGCAATCACCGCCGGCAGGCCGTCGATCGTGCCGTGCGCAGCCTCGATCGCGTCCGGATGGCCGGTCTTGCTCTGCGCCTCCTTGAGCCGCTCGGCGTAGCGGCGCCGATCGCGGAATTTCAACGGATCGGTCGCCACCTTGGGCAGCTCGATCCGGGTCCAGGAGTCCGCGTCGAACAGCGTCTTGAAACGGTAGTCACAGCCGACCCGGAAGTGGTGGCTGCAGTGCGGGCAGACCCGCTGGTTGGCCTCCAGGTCGCGATGGAAGATCATCCGCTCGCAGGACGGGCAATGAACCCAGAGGTTCTCGGGCACCTCCGGGCGATTGCTCCGGACCAGCGCCTTGATCTTGGGACGGACGTAGTCGGTCAGCCAGTTCATGCCGCTCGGCTCCGCGCGCCGCGCACCCCCTCGGCCAATGCCGCAACCTGTCCGAGCACGGCCTCGGCGAGGCCCGCTCCGGCGCGCCCGCGGGCGTCGAGCGCACCGGCGATCCGATCGACCAGGGCCGAGCCGACCACGGCGGCATCGGCGGCCCGGGCGATGGCGGCGGCCTGCTCGGGCGAGCGGATGCCGAAGCCGACGGCGACCGGCAGCTCGGTGTGCCGGCGCAGCCTCGTCACCGCATTCTGCACCTGCTCGATCACCGGCGCGCCAGAGCCGGTGATGCCCGTGATCGAGACGTAGTAGATGAAGCCCCGGGTGTTGGCGAGCACCCGCGGCAGACGGCGATCGTCGGTGGTCGGCGTGGCCAGGCGGATGAAGCAGAGGTCGCGACCCAGCGCCGGCAGGCAGAGCTCGTCGTCTTCCTCGGGCGGCAGATCGATCATGATCAGACCATCGACGCCGGCCGCCTTGGCGTCATCGAGGAAGCGCTCGGGACCGTAGCGGTAGATCGGGTTGTAGTAGCCCATCAAGATCAGCGGCGTCGTGGCGTCGGTCCGACGGAACTCGCGCACCAGGCCCAGCGTCCCGGCGAGTGTCATGCCGGCCCTGAGCGCCCGCAGGTTGCCGGCCTGGATCGCCGGTCCGTCGGCCATCGGATCGCTGAACGCCATGCCGACCTCGATCAGATCGGCGCCGGCGCCGGGCAGGCCCCGCAGGATGGTGGCGAAGGTCGTCGGATCGGGGTCGCCGGCGCAAAGAAAGGTGATCAGACCGGCGCGTCCCTCTGCCCTCAGCTCGGCGAAGCGCTGCTCGATGCGCCCGCTCACAGGCTCACCCCCATCGCGTCCGCCACGGTGAAGATATCCTTGTCGCCCCGGCCGCAGAGATTCATCACGATCAGATGGTCTTTCGGCAGCGCGGGCGCAATCTTGGCAACATGCGCGAGGGCATGGGCGGGCTCGAGCGCGGGCAGAATACCCTCGAGCTCGCTGCAGAGGCGAAAGGCGGCGAGCGCCTCGTCGTCCCGGATCGCCACGTAGTCGACCCGGCCCTGGTCCTTCAGCCAGGCATGCTCGGGGCCGACGCCGGGATAGTCGAGCCCCGCCGAAATCGAGTGCGCCTCGATCACCTGACCGTCGTCGTCCTGGAGAAGATAGGAGCGCGAGCCGTGCAGGATACCGGGCCGCCCCGCGGTCATCGAGGCCGCATGACGACCGGTCTCGACGCCTTCGCCGGCCGCCTCGACGCCGATCATGCGCACCTCGGCCTCGTCGAGGAACGGATGGAACAGGCCCATGGCGTTCGAGCCGCCGCCGACGCAGGCGACCAGGGTGTCCGGCAGACGACCCTCCTTGGCCAGGATCTGCTCGCGGACCTCCCTGCCGATCACGGACTGAAAGTCGCGCACCATCGCCGGGTAGGGGTGCGGCCCGGCGACGCTGCCGATGATGTAGAAGGTCGAGCCGACATTGGTCACCCAGTCGCGCAGCGCCTCGTTCATGGCGTCCTTAAGTGTCGCCGAGCCCGAGGCGACCGGGCGCACATCGGCCCCCAGCAGACGCATGCGGAACACGTTCGGCTTCTGCCGCTCGATGTCGCGCGCGCCCATGTAGACGATGCATTCGAGGCCGAGGCGGGCGGCGACCGTGGCCGTGGCCACGCCGTGCTGGCCGGCGCCGGTCTCGGCGATGATCCGCCGCTTGCCCATGCGCCGCGCGAGCAGGATCTGGCCGATCGTGTTGTTGATCTTGTGGGCACCGGTGTGATTGAGCTCGTCGCGTTTGAAATAGATCCTGGCGCCGCCGAGCTGCCCGCTCAGCCGCTCGGCGAGGTAGAGGGGGCTCGGCCGGCCGGCGTAATCGGCGAGCCAGAGCTCGAGTTCGACCTGAAATGCGGGGTCGTTCTTTGCCGTCTGGTAGGCCTGCTCCAGCTCGAGAATGAGCGGCATCAGAGTCTCGGCGACGAACCGGCCGCCGTAGATTCCGAACCGACCGCGCGCGTCGGGGCCGCCGCGGTAGCTGTTCGGAAGGGTCATGTCTGCGGGCTCACGGAGCAGGGGGACGCGGGTTTCAGGCCGGCGGGTCGAGCGTCGCGGCGAGGTCGAGAAAGCGCTTGATCTCGGCCGGATCCTTCCGTCCTGGCCGGCGCTCCACTCCGGAGGAGACGTCGACCGCGCGCGCGCCGCAGAGGCGAACCGCGGCCTCGAGATTGTCGGCCGAGAGCCCGCCCGAGAGCAGCCACGGCCGCGCGACCTCGAGGCCCTGCAGCAGGCGCCAGTCGAAGGCGAGGCCGTTGCCGCCGGGCAAGCGCCCGGGTTCACGGGGCGGTTTGGCATCGAACAGGAGCAGATCGGCGACCGCGGCGTAGTCATCGACCGGCGCCAGGTCCTCGGCGTCGGCGACGCTGAGCGCCTTGATCACGATCCGCCCGGTCGCGGCCTTGATCGCCGCGACCCGCTCGGGCGTCTCGGCACCGTGCAGCTGGAGGGCGCCAAGGTCGACCCGGTCCAGAATCTGGGCGAGCAGGGCGTCGTCGGGATCGACCAGCACGCCGACCGTGTGGCAGTGCGCGGGCGCTCGCGCGGCCAACTTGGCGGCCTGCTCGGGGCGGAGCGAGCGCGGCGATGGCGGATAGAACACGAAGCCGAGATAACGCGCACCACCGGCAACCGCGGCGTCGATCGCCTCGGGTCCGGTCAGGCCGCAGACCTTGACTTCAATCATCGTCCGCGTCGCGGCGCGGGGACCATCAGGCGGCCCGCAGCGCCTGAATCTCGGCAGCGATCGCGGCCGCGGCGGCGCGCGGATCGGGCGCTTCGGCAATCGGCCGACCGATCACGAGGAGGTCGGCCCCGGCGGCGATCGCCTTGGCCGGGCCCATGGTCAGCTTCTGATCGCTTCGAGCGAAGGCCGCGGGGCGGATGCCGGGCACGACCAGCTTGAACTCGGGGCCGAAACGCTGACGGAGCAGCAGAACCTCTTGCGGCGGGCAAATCACCCCGTCGAGGCCCGAACTCCAGGCCAGCTCGGCCAGGCGCAGGACCTGGTCGGTCACCTTGTGGGGAACGCCAAGGCCAGCGAGGTCGGCGTCGTCGAGGCTGGTCAGCACGGTCACGCCGAGCAGCTTTGGGCAGGGCTCCTGCAGATGCGCGGCCTCGACCGCGGCGCGCATCATGGCGGGTCCGCCCGCGACGTGCAGGGTCAGCATGGCGACCCCGAGCGATGCGGCGGCGCGCACCGCCCCGGCGACGGTGTTCGGAATGTCGTGGAACTTTCCGTCGAGAAACACCGGCAGGCCGAGCGCCGCCACCCGGCGCACGCCATCCGGCCCGTTGGCGGTCACGAACTCGAGGCCGACCTTGAGGCCGCCGACCACGCCCAGGAGCGAGCGGCACAGACCCAGCGCGCCTTCCAGGTCAGGCCGATCGATGGCGCAGAAGACGGGCGATGGCGTGCTCATGCGGCGCGGTGCCCCGGTTGCGCGGTCTATTGGCATTGGCGGGCTTATAGCAGAGCGAAGCGCTCTGACAACAGCGCTCGGTCCCTGCCCGCGGCACGCTCGCCGGCCAGCGGCGTTGCGGTCGCGTCGCCGATCACCACCGCGAATTTGAGGCCACGTGCTCGAAAACCGGCCAGAATGCCACGCGATCGCAGAGACGCAGCGGACCCGCGCGGATCAGTCGCCGGCGCCCTCCAACGCGACCGCCTTCGGCGCGCCGACTGGCGCGCCCCGCGCGGTGTGCGCCTGCTCCCTCTGACGCCTGAGCTGGTTCTCCAGCGCCCAGACCTTGTTGCGCATCTTTCTGGCCTGCCGACGCTTACCGAGCCCACCCAGCCAGACACCGAGCCCGCCAACCAGAACGCCGACGATCAGGCCGAACAGGAAGGCGCCGTACACCGGCAGCTCGATGGTGAGCGGCAGCGGCGCGAAGCTGACGTCGACCGGTGTGCGGTTCGCGATCGCGAATGCCACGATGACGATCAGCGCCACGAGGCCCAGCAGCAGACGCAACAACCTGATCATGTCCCTCCCCGCCCTCTGGGCCGATGCCGCATCGCAGCGGCGGCCCGGCCCGTCAACGGCCGTCGTTCAGCCGATCGCGCAGGTCCTTACCGGTCTTGAAATAGGGTACCACCTTGTCCGGAACGCGAACCTCCTCGCCGGTGCGCGGATTGCGGCCGACGCGCGAGCTACGCTGGCGAATCGAGAAGGCGCCGAACCCCCGCAGCTCGACCCGGTCGCCGCGCACCAGCGCCTCGGTGACCTCGTCGAACACGGTCGAGACGATCCGCTCGATGTCGCGCTGATAGAGATGCGGATTGGTCTCCGCGAGACGTTTGATCAGATCCGACTTGGTCATGTTTGACGCTCGCGTACGCATGCCACCCCCGCCGCGCGGCAATGCCGGCCAGCAGGTTCGCGTGAACCTGCCAAAGCCTTGAACGGGCGTCAAGTTTCGGCGCGGGGCGAACGGGCCTGAAGGGACGCCCGCCGCTGGGCGGAACCGTTCGCCTAACCGTCGGCGGCCGCGTCCTGCTTCTGGTCCTGCTTCTGGTCCTGCTCCTGCTGGTCCTGACGGCCCTTGATCGCGGGCCCAAGGATGTCGCCCAGGCTGGCACCGCTGTCCGAGGAGCCGAAGTCGGCCATCGCCCGTTTCTCATCCTCGATTTCGAGCGCCTTGATCGACAGGGTCAAACGGCGGTTGGCCGCATCGATGTTGGTCACCTTGGCGTCGAGCTTTTCGCCGACGGCGAAGCGATCGGGGCGCTGCTCGACGCGATCGCGCGAGAGCTCCGCCTTGCGAATGAAGCCGCTCGCTCCGTTCGTGGTCGTCACCTCGACCCCCGTCGAGGTCACCTCGCTCACCACGCAGGTGACCCGGTCGCCGCGCTTCAGGCCGCTCACCGCCTCCTTGAACGGATCGCCGGACAGCTGCTTGATGCCGAGCGAGATGCGCTCCTTTTCGACGTCGACGTCGAGCACCGCCGCCTTGACCACGTCGCCCTTCTTGTACTTGGCGACCGCCTCCTCGGCCGGCAGCTGCCAGTCGAGATCGGAGAGGTGGACCATGCCGTCGATGTCGTTGTCGAGGCCGACAAACAGGCCGAACTCGGTGATGTTCTTGATCTCGCCTTCAATCGTGCTGCCGGCCGGGTGCTGCTCCTGAAATGTCTCCCACGGATTGGCCAGGCACTGCTTGAGGCCGAGCGAGACGCGCCGCTTGTCCGGGTCGACCTCGAGCACCATGACTTCCACTTCCTGGCTGGTCGAGACGATCTTGCCGGGGTGGACGTTCTTCTTGGTCCAGCTCATCTCGGAGACGTGGACCAGACCCTCGACGCCAGGCTCGAGCTCGACGAAGGCGCCGTAGTCGGTGATGTTGGTGACCCGCCCGGTGAACTTCGTCCCGACCGGGTACTTCAGCTCGACGCCCTCCCAGGGGTCGGCCTCCAGCTGCTTCATACCGAGCGAGATGCGCTGGGTCTCGCGATTGAACCGGATCACCTGGACCTGAACCTGCTGACCGACGCTGAGCACCTCGGTCGGGTGATTGACCCGGCGCCAGGAGATGTCGGTGACGTGCAGCAGGCCGTCCAGGCCGCCCAAGTCGACGAAGGCGCCGTAGTCGGTGATGTTCTTGACCACTCCGGACAGCACCTGGCCCTCCTTGAGGGTCGCGAGCAGCTCGTTGCGCTGCTCGGCACGCGACTCCTCGAGCACCGCCCGGCGCGAGACCACGATGTTGCCACGCCGGCGGTCCATTTTCAGGATCTGGAAGGGCTCGTCCTTGTTAAGCAGCGGCGTCACGTCGCGCACCGGCCGGATGTCGACCTGGCTCCCGGGCAGAAAGGCGACCGCGCCGCCGAGGTCGACCGCGAAACCGCCCTTGACCCGGCCGAAGATCGTGCCCTGTACCTTGGCGCTTTCCTTGAACGCCTGCTCCAGCTTGTTCCAGCTTTCCTCGCGGCGCGCCTTATCCCGGCTGAGCAGCGCCTCGCCGCTGCGGGTCTCAAAACGCTCGACATAGACCTCGACCTGGTCGCCGATCTGAACCTCGGCAGGATGACCGGGGGTGGAGAACTCTTTGAGCGGCACCCGGCCTTCCGCCTTCAATCCGACATCGACCACCGCTTCGTCATTCTCGATCGCGATCACGATTCCAGTGACCACGGATCCCTCGATCCGGTCGGCGTCGCCGAACGACTCGTCCAGCATGGCGGCAAAGTCGTCGGTCGAAGGCATCGAAGCGGTGGCGGTTGCGGTTGCAGTCATAACCTCGTCCAGATTCCGTTGCGGCCTGCGAACGGGATAGTCGGCCACGGCTGGCCGACAGCTCGGTTTGGCGACTTGGTCAGCACAAGGAGCAGTGGCGTCGACCGGCGAGCGCAGTTTCAGCCGCGCGGCGATCCGGCGACATACGCGCGGGCGATCGCAAACGCGGTTTCGATGTCCTGCTCCGTCGTATCGATCACGAAGGCATCGCTCGCCGGCACCAATGGCGCGACCGCGCGCGACCGATCGCGGGCGTCGCGCTCTCGCAGCTCGTCCAAAACGCGTTCATATATAGCCGCCACACCTTGCGCCTGCAACTCCTTGCAGCGGCGTCGCGCCCGCTCCTCTGGCGACGCGGTGACGAAGATCTTGTGGCTGGCCTCTGGTCGAACCACGGTGCCGATGTCGCGGCCGGCCAGAACCGCGCCGCGGCCGCCCCGGCCGAAGTGTCGCTGAAAGGCCAGGAGCGCCCGGCGCACCTCGCCGATCGCCGCCACTTTGGAGGCCCCCTGGCTTACCGCCTCGTCGCGCAGCCCCGCCGAGGTCAGCTCCCCGGCGGTCACCGCATCGGCCGCCGCGACCGCGGCCGGCACGTCGTCGAAGGCGCGCCCGGCATCGAGCAGCCTGCGGGCAACCGCCCGATACAGAAGGCCGGTGTCCAGAAACTCCAGCTCGAAATGGGCCGCAAGGCGCCGCGCGAGCGTGGTCTTGCCCGACGCCGCCGGCCCGTCGACCGCGACGATCCGATGCGGCCCGCCCAAGCTCACGGCTCCACGGTCTCGATCCGGGCGCCCAGCCGGTTCATGAGCGCGGCGAAGCCCGGAAAGCTGGTTTCGATGCTCTCGGCGCCCTCGACCGTGACCGGGGCGCGCGCCAGCATGCCCAGGACCAGAAAGCTCATGGCGATCCGGTGGTCGTGCCGGGCGTCGATCACGGCACCGCCACGGGGCGGCCCGCCACCCCCCTGAATCGTCAGGCTGTCCTCGCCGACCTCGACCGCGATGCCGCAGGCGGCGAGGCCCTCGGCCATCGCGGCGAGGCGATCGCTCTCCTTCACGCGCAGCTCGGCGAGGCCCGCGAGCCTCGTCGTGCCGTGGGCGCAGGCCGCCGCCACCGCCAGGATCGGGTACTCGTCGATCATGCGCGGAGTCCGCTCGGCCGGCACGTCGATGCCACCAAGCGGGCTCGCCGTCACTTCCAGCCGGGCGACCGGCTCGCCGGCGACTTCGGCGAGATCGTCGAGGTGCAGATCGGCGCCCATCTCGTGGAGGCAGTCGAGCAATCCGGTGCGCAGCGGATTGACCCCGACGCCTTCGAGACGCAGAGCCGAACCCTCCTTGGCCGCGGCCGCGATCAGGAGAAAGGCCGCCGAGGAGAGGTCGCCCGGAATGGCGAACTCGGCGGCGCCGAGCTCCGGCTGTCCGACGACGCCGACGGCGCGCCGGCCGGCCGGCAGCGACTCGACGATCAGCTCCGCGCCGAGATGGCCGAGCAGGCGCTCCGTGTGATCGCGCGACGGCTGCGGCTCGATCACCGTGGTCAGCCCCGGCGCATGGAGACCCGCCAGCAGGATCGCCGACTTGACCTGGGCCGAGGCGACCGGCTGCTCGTAGCGAAGCGGCAGAAGCTCGGTCGTGCCTGTGATGGCCAGGGGCAGACGCTGGCCGCTGCGCGCGAGGAACCGCGCGCCCATCCGGCCGAGCGGCTGGATCACCCGGCCCATCGGGCGCGCGCGGAGCGATTCGTCGCCGGTCAGAAACACCGTGAACGGATGGCCCGCGAGCACGCCGAGCAGGAGGCGCGCCCCGGTGCCGGCGTTGCCGAGATCGAGCGGCCGATCGGGTTCCGCGAGACCTCCCAGGCCAACGCCATCCACCCGCCAGCAGCCCTCGCCGCGCCGCTCCAGTCCGACGCCCAGCGCCAGCAGCGCGTCCGCGGTCGCGCGCACATCGGCCGACTCGAGCAGCCCGGTAATGCGGCTCTCCCCGACCGCGAGCGCCGCGAGCAGCAGCGCGCGATGGGATAGCGACTTGTCGCCCGGGACGGTCGCGGAGCCGCCAAAATGCGCCACCGGGTGCGCCCGCAACCTCATCCTGCCCCTCGCCCGGCACCGCGCACGCCGAAGCGACCTTCGATCGATCGAGGGAAGATCGCCTCGCGGCCAATGCTCGTCTGATTGCTGACGGAAATTGCTTTTGACAGCTTGAACTGATCATGGCAATTGCCATCTCCCGCGAACCCAACCGCAACTTGCGGAGTGTACGCAATGGTCAGGCCCGAATGGGGCACCAAACGCGTCTGTTTGAGTTGCGGCGCGAAGTTCTATGACATGCAGCGGGACCCGATTCTGTGCCCGGCCTGCCAGACGCCGTTCGATCCGGGCTCCCAGGTTAAGCCGCGTCGTGCGCGCGCCGCGCCCAAGCTGGCAACGGTCGTCGCCGCGACCACGGAGCTCAAGCCTGAGATCCTGACCGAGGACGAGGTCGAGATCGACGTCGAGGCCGAACTCGAGGACGAAGAGGGCGAGGTGGTCGTGGTCGCCGACGAGGCCGACGAGGAAGCCAACAACGACGGCGAAAGCGCGATCGAGGACGTGTCCGAACTCGGTGACGACGACATGGCGGATGTGATCGATGCCGACATCGAAGAGGATGAGGCGGAGCGCTGAGCCGGGGGCGTAGTTTCACCTTGCCAAGCGCGCTCAGTTTGCCTAACTGACTTGCCGCGCGGCGCCCTCCTCGACGGGCCGCCGCGGCTCTGGCCGGGTGGGGCCGTAGCTCAGTTGGGAGAGCGCTTGAATGGCATTCAAGAGGTCGGCGGTTCGACTCCGCTCGGCTCCACCAATCCAATCAATGAGTTAATCGAAAACAACATCGCAGTGATAGAAGTAGCGGGTCACAGCCGGGGTCACAACCAGTCGAGAAGGGGGCCGAGCGGGCTTCCCAGGTGACCCCGGACAAGGAGGCCTGGGCATGACGGGGACGCGCTCGGAGGCGCGTAGTATGCTAACGAAGAATACACTATTCTGCATGAAAGATACCCTGAGGGAGGCTGGCGCTCTGGCAAAACAGAGCCCGGAGAGACCATGGCAGATACCACACAGCACCGCGGCGGACGAAAAAGGCCTGCCGAGGAACCCCGCCACAGTTCGGTGGATATCCCGGCATTTCTCGCGACTGCAAGCAGAGAGGAACGCCGCGACAGTTCGGGAGATATCCCGGCATTTCTCGGCAGAGT
>JBKPDM010000369.1:0-3896 GCA_046727895.1 Pseudomonadota bacterium
GCCTCAACCAGCCTGGCGCATCCCCCTCAGCCAGCCCCCGTAAGCACGAACAACAGCCCGGCAGCCTAGGGCACGGCTCTTCCCGTGCACCCAACGCGGAGGGCAGCCCCTCCAGAGCGCCCCAGAGCAAGGTGGAGAGCGGCGCATCGCGGCTCTCCTGTGCTGGACACGCGCCGCCGGATGGGAGAGAATAGAGCTGGCAGGGAGACGATAGGGGGCGGTTGAGGAAGGCGAGGGGACTGCGTTCCCTCGCGCACGGCCCCGGGGCGAAGCAGGCATACTCGGGCCTGGCTGTACCTCGCTCGGGGGTTCGGCTATTTTCGGGGCGCCTCAGTTACCCGAAAAGGAGTCAGCAAGGATGGCGAGGTCGTCACCCACGGCGACAATAAGTTCAAGCTCGGCGTGAAGTTCATCGTCGAGGGCGGCATCGGCAAGACCGGACTGAAGAACTAGGTGCATCCGACCAGGGCAAGGGTCGAGGGCTCATGTTCGATCACGGAAGAGTGAAAGCTCCACGCCGGCAGGCGCCTGTGCGTGAGACATCTCGAACGAGCGTCCCTCCCGCGGCACACGCTGGAGCGGCGCCCAGCCGCGACGAAATGCCGCCGGGATCGCCCGCGCCCTTCGATTTCAGCCGGATCTCCATCGTTCCCGTGGATGATCCGGGCGAGCGTGCGGCCGAACAGACGGCGGACCAGGTGCTCCACATGGGGTCGATCTCCGCGGCGCCGCCAGCCGGCAGCGGTCGCGGGGCGGCGGCTGGCGTGCCCGTGCCGGGCCCTGGCGAGCCAATCGACGCCGCCGCCCGAGCATTCATGGAGCCCCGCTTCGGCTTCGATTTCCGCGACGTGCGCGTGCACTCCGGAGGCGAAGCGGCGGTCTCCGCGCGAGCGCTGGGCGCTCGGGCCTACGCCATCGGCAGACACATGGTCTTCGGCGAGGGCGAGTACTCTCCTTCCACTGCGTCCGGCCGGCGCCTGCTGGCGCACGAGCTCGCGCACGTCGTCCAGGACGATACCAGCCACGTGGTCCGCCGACAGCCCAAGCCGCCCCGCAAATGGGCACAGATCTGGCCGGAGTTTGCATCGGCACGGGCGGACAAGCCCGCCCTGGCCACGGCGCTGGCCAACGAGCTGGCCTCCACCCCTTCGGAGGGCGACGACCTGCTGGAGCACGGGATGGAGGTCGTCGACTGGCTGCACACCCACGGTTCAGCGCCCGCCGCTCTCCGCCTCCTTGCCGATGTGCGCAAACGCTTCAAGGTGGGAACGACCGCTGGCGGAAAGCCTCTGCGTTTCTGGGATTTGCAGTCGCTACGCCCCAGCCAGGACCCTGAGATCCTGATCGCGCGAGGAAAGGCGGCCGCGCGCGCCGGGCAGCACGATCAGGCGTTCGAGTTCTTCGGCGTGGCCAACGAAATCCTATGGCTTTATATCCAGCAGGTCAGCCAGACGAAGCCGTTTGGAGCGCCGGAACTCATCTCCTACCCCCAGCTTCGGGTTCTCTACGGCCGGCTGCGCGAGATCTATGGATTCTATTCCGTCCTAGAGCAGGAGGCGCGCGCCGCTAGGGATATGACCCGTGTCCTCAACGCGCAGTTCCACGGGGCGGCGCTGCGGACCGTGCTCCAGAAGGAGTTCACTCCCGCGGGCGAGGCGGAGCTGGCCGAGCTCACGGCCGTTGAAACCCCCCAGGGGGAGGCGTTGCGGTTGATCGGCGCCAACACCGAGGTCACGGACCTAACCCAACTCCCAGGCCTGGAGTCACCGAAGGAGCTGGTGAACAAATCGGGGGGCGCTACCCAGGTGGAAGAGATCTCGGCGCTGCAGACAGCGCTCGTGAGTCAGGAAGCCCTGCAGACCGAGATCGGACGAGTGCCGGAAATCCAGAAGGCGTTCCTCAAGGGGCCCATCGACCTCAACGACACGAAGACACGCCAGACGGTGTGGCGACTCATGTACGGCGTGTACAAGCGGGCAAGCGCGAACCCGCTCGAGTCCCTGATGACGCTCGTCGGCAAGTACCTGAAGGCGTATACGCACCACACCACCTACAACATCCGCGACTTCGGCAAGAACTACCTCGACACGAATTTCCCGGTGAACCTCGCCGGACAGATTGAACGCGATTGCGGCGTCTATGCGCTAACCGTGGCGTGGGATGTCTTCGAGACGGTGAAGCACGCGGATCCGGGTGTGGAGGTCACCTTCTCGCTGCGGGTCATGCTGGACCACATCATCCTGGTGATGGAAGACAAGTCCACGGCCCAGTCCTACGTCGTGAGCAATGACCGGATCACGCGTCTGGACCCTATCCTGATTCGTCCTCCGCGTCGATCGCTGGGCGAGGTGACCTCCGAAGAGTCCGACTACGATTTCGGCAACCAACCCTATATCAAGCCCGACCCGGGGGAAGCGGTGACGCGGGAGTACGCCTCGGTGCGCAATCTGCCCTTCATCGTCAGCCCGGAAATCCAGGTGGACCTCGGGTCCACGCGCACCGCGGAGCGCAAGTTCCACGACGACGTGTGGGCTCGCTATCTGAAGGCCACCGGCCATGCCTCCAGCGTGACGGCGAGCGTCGACGAAAAGCTTGCCCGGGTGAACGCCAAGCTGCCTGGGCGTGGCGCGATCGCGAGTGTCTTCGAGGCCCAGGAAGGATTGAACACCGCGTTGCTGCGCCTCGACGCCCGTCTTGATGATATGGAGAAGCTCTCCGGCGCGGAGCTGGCGCAGACCGTCAACGGCGCGCTGGTCGAAGCGGCGAGCCTCCTGACCCTCTTCGAGCTGATCGGGCGCTCGGACAAGGGCCCAGACCCGCAGCACCCGATCCAGGCGGGCCTGGGCCGTGGCATTCATCCGCTGGTGCGGTTTGCATCGTTGATGCTGCGAGTACAAGGAGAAGGCGGAACGCTGACCGCCACCTTCTCCGGAACGAAGGCTGGAAAGAAGGCGGCGCTGACGTGGGTGGACTTCGTACAGCACTGCCGGTTTCTCTTCGGCAAGCCCTGAGTGGCGGACCGGATGGATGATCCAAGGTCGTCCGGACGCGGAGAGGAGACTCTTCCCCGTTCGAGCGGCCCGCCACGCTACGTGCGACTGGTCACGGGCATCTGCGGGTCTGCGAGGACCGCATACCAGCCTGCCTTCTTCGCCTGGAACCAACGCCGTACCCACTCTCCATTGGGCCACCTCTGCCTTTTGCGTCACATGATCGGCAAAGCGGCGTAACCGTTGGCCAAGCGCAAACACCCGTAAACTCTTCCGCTGTCGCACCCGGTACCACTCTGACTATCGGCGCTCACGCTGAGCACGTCCTGAGGCGCGCGGGAGCCACGCGCGGCGGGGCGCCGACGCTGACCGTGATGCTGTTCGAGGGTACGGAGCGGGTGGGTTGACAGGGGAGACACAGGGCCACGACGCTGTAGCTGTACGTGCCCGGCCCGATGTTCGCATCGGTGTAGGTGGTCATGGCCGAGGTCGCGCCGGGTAGAGCCTGGGGCGTGCACTGCGTCTGGCCGGTAGGAACGAGGCAGCGCTGGAGTTGGTAGCCGCCGAGTTGGGGATGGCTGATCGCATCCCAGGCGAGGGCCACGGTGCCCCTCGTCTGGGCCTGCATGGCGAGAGGGAGGAGCAACGCGACGAGGGCAGCAAGCCCGAGCATGAGGCACCTCATGGGGTTGGCGGCAAGAGTCGGAGGGGCGCATTGGTCGGCACTATGCCTGGTGCGCCGCCGATGATCCCACAGATGGGCGGCGAATAGTTCCACCGGCCCCCCGGCCTACGGCGCCGACCTCAACCCGCCGCGCATGCCGCCCTACGCCTGGCCGACCTACGCCGCCTACAACAACTACTCGCGCGTCGGCTACCCGCAGCTGTACCCCTACCAGTCCTGGC
>JBKPDM010000370.1:0-3385 GCA_046727895.1 Pseudomonadota bacterium
ATGCAGATGTCCGTGTCCAGCATGTAGTGCAGCATCAGGGCGGCTCACGCGTCTCGGCCACGGGCTGAGTGCGCTCGCTCATGAAGTCGTCGGTGGCGCGCGGGCCATTCAGGAACAGTTCGTCCCAACGCTGCCCCGCCGGGCTGATCAGCCGGCTTTGGCCGATCTTGACGATCTCCACCTGATGCACATCCGGCGGGAAAGCGACCGCCTTCGGCAGTCGGACGGCCTGGCTGCGATTGCTGGTGAAGACCGTGGAACGGGTCATCGCGCACTCCAGTATATCCTGATGGGATATACCTAGAAAGAAGGCCGTGCGCTGTCAATCTTCGGTGCCGGATGCGGAGCCTTCGGGATTCGAACACGCCTTGCCCTGAAGCGCCCGGTCCGGGAATATAGGACGCCTGGGATCACGGGAGGTCGCAGCCGGAACCCGGCGCGGCCGCGTGAGGGAGGCGACAATGCAACGGGCAAAGATATGGGTCTGGGGCCTTCTGCTGGCTCTGGCCGCGAGCGCGCCGGCGGCCGCCAACACGGTCAAGGTCGGCGTGGTGCTCCCTTATTCCGGCGTCGGCGCCGACTTCGGCCAGCAGATCCAACGCGGAATGGATCTCTACATGGCGCTCGAGGGCAAGGCCAAGCTGGGTGATAACCAGATCGAGCTGGTCAAGCGCGACTCCAAGGGACCGGGCGGAGACGTCGCGAAGACCGCGGTCCAGGAGCTGATCGTGCGGGACAAGATCAACCTGCTCACGGGCTTCGTCTACTCGCCCAACATCATCGCGAGCGCGCCGCTGATCGAGCAGGCGAAGATGCCGACCCTGGTGCTGAACGCGGCGACCGCCTGGATTCCGAGCCTGTCGCCCGAGATCGCGCGCGTCTCGATGTCCATGTGGCAGACCAGCTACCCGATGGGCCAGTACGCGGCGCAAAAGCTCGGCTGCAAGACCGCCGCCGTGGGCTACACCGACTATCCTCCGGGCAAGGATGCGCTCGAGGCCTTCCAAAAGGGCTTCGAGGCCGCGGGCGGCCGCGTGGTCGACACGATTCCCATGGGCGGGCCCGCCCAGGTGCCCGACTTCACGCCGTTCATGCAGCGGGTCAAGGATGCCCGCCCGGACTGCTTCTACGTGTTCGTGCCGGCCGGCAACCATGCCGCGGCAGTGTTCAAGACCTACGCCGATCTCGGCATGCGCCAGGCGGGCGTCCGCCTGATCGGCCCGGGCGACATCACCCAGGACACGCAGCTCCAGGCGCTCGGCGACGTCGCGGTCGGGATCGTCACCCTCGGCCAGTATCAGGCCGACCTCGACAATCCCGCCAACAAGCGCTTCGTCGCCGCCTGGAAGGAGGCCTACGGCGCCGATTCGACCCCGGACTTCATGGCCGCGGCGGGCTACGACGGCATGGCCGCGATCGTCGACGCGGTGGTGGCGCAGAACGGCACGATCGATCCGGCGCGCACCATGCAGATCTGGGAGGGCTGGACCTTCGACGGCCCGCGCGGCAAGGTCATGATCGACCCCAAGACGCGCGACATCGTGCAGGACATGAAGGTCAACGAGGTCTATGCTGAGGGCGGCCGGCTGCACATGCGCACGCTCGAGGTTATCCCGC
This sequence comes from Pseudomonadota bacterium, assembly GCA_046727895.1. GTDB lineage: Bacteria > Pseudomonadota > Alphaproteobacteria > Geminicoccales > Geminicoccaceae > DATAOG01. Next base: position 1,618 of record JBKPDM010000370.1, read on the forward strand.
AGGTCAAGGACCCGTGCAAGGAGCTGAAGGTCGGCCGCTGCGCCAATTGACCTGAGGGGCAAAGGCGAGCCGACCCTGCCGATGGGCGCGCCCGGGCTCTGGCGCGCCGCACCGCCTTTCGGCCCGGGACCTCGATGCAGGTCGTGATCAGTCTGCTGTTCGACGGTCTCGCCTACGGCATGATCCTGTTCGTCATCGCCGTCGGCCTGTCGATCACCATGGGTCTGATGGGCTTCGTCAATCTCGCCCACGGCGCCTTTGCGATGATCGGCGGCTACCTCACCGTGTCGGCCATGAACGCGCTCGGCGTACCGTTCCTGGCAGCCCTGGGCCTTGCCTTCCTCGTGGTCGGGGCGGCGAGCGTCGTGGTCGAGCGGGCGCTCTACGCCCGCCTCTACCGGGCCTCCGAACTCGATCAGGTGATGCTGACGATCGGCCTTGTCTTCATGGCGACCGCCGCCGTCACCTTCGTCTACGGACCGGCGCCGGTGCCGGTCCAGCTGCCGGCGTTCCTGAAAGGCCAGATCGATCTGGGCTTTCGCGCCTTTCCGACCTATCGCGTGTTCCTGATCGCGGTCGGCCTGCTGTTCGCGGCGGTGCTGTGGCTGGTGTTCGAGCGCACCCTGCTCGGGGCGGAGATCCGCGCCGCGGTCGACAACCGGCGCATGGCCCAGTCGGTCGGGATCAACGTCGATCGGCTGTTCACCTTGACCTTCGCCTTCGGCAGCGGCATGGCGGCGCTCGGCGGTGGGCTCGCGATCGACATCGTCGGCCTGTCGCCGACCTTCGCCATCCAGTACCTGGTGTTCTTCCTGATCGTGGTCGCGGTCGGCGGCATGGGCAGCCTCGCCGGCGCGTTCCTGGCGGCGCTGATCCTCGGCTTCCTCGACAATGCCGGCAAATACCTCTGGCCGGAGGGCGGCGGCTTCTTCATCTACGTCGTGACCGTCGTTCTGCTGCTCTACAGGCCCGAGGGGCTGCTCGCGCGCAGCAGCCGGGGTTGAGAGCTGCGATGGCAAGCGAGCCCGCGCGGGCGACGGTTGCGGCGCGCCACCGATGGCGGCCGATCGAGGCTCTGCCCTGGCTTCTGGCGGTCGCCGCGTTCTTTCTGCTGCCGGACTACGCCTTTCTCGGCACGCAGGTCCTGATCCTGATCCTGTTCACCCTCTCGCTCGATCTGATCCTCGGCTACGCGGGCATTGTTACCTTAGGCCATGCCGCCTATTTCGGCCTCGGCGCCTATGTCGCCGGGATGCTCTCGGCGCACCTCGGCTGGAACGAGCCGATCAGCGGCCTGCTCGGTGCGAGCGCGAGCGCGGCTCTGTTCGGCTGGCTCTCCGGCATGGTTCTCCTGCGCTATCGGGGCCTCTCGCTCCTGATGCTGACGCTCGCGGTCGGCGTCATGCTGCAGGAGGCCGCGAACGCGCTTGCGCCATTCACCGGCGGCTTCGACGGCCTCTATGGGATCACGCCTGCGCCGCTGTTCGGTCGGTTCGAGAACGATCTCTACGGTCACACCTACTACTGGTACGGCCTGAGCGTCCTGTTCCTGGCGTTCCTGGTCTGCCGGCGGATCGTCCATTCGCCCTTCGGCCTGTCGCTCCAGGGACTGCGCGAGAACGAGGGTCGGATGCGTGCGATCGGCTGCGACGTCCTGCGGCGCAAGGTCGCCATCTTCACCATCTCGGCTGCCCTCGCGGGGCTGGCCGGTGGCCTGTTCGCCCAGGCGAATGCCTTCGTGAGCCTGGACGTGTTCAGCTTCATCCGC
>JBKPDM010000371.1:0-5207 GCA_046727895.1 Pseudomonadota bacterium
CGGTTAGGCCGAGCGGGGTGGCTGCTCTAGCACTTCGCCAGTTCGTCGAGGAGCTGCTTCGCCCGCCGCAAATCACTGGTCTCGAAGCCTTCCGTGAAACGCGCGTAGGCAGCCCGCAGGAGATTGCGCGCTCCTTCTATCCTGCCTTGCTTGCGCATTAAGCGCGCGATACTGATCCCTGTCCTCAACTCCCAAGATAGCGCACCCTGAGCGCGGGCGAGATCGAGCGATCGCACGAAGGACTCTTCGGCAAGGCCGAGGTCTGGTTTGTTCCGCGACAGCATGAGTTCGCCTTTTACGCGAAGTGCCTCGGGAACGGACCAGAGCGCCTGATTGCGTTCGGCGCGTTCGAGGGCCTCTTCGACCATGGCAGAGATCTCCTCGACTATGGCAGAGATCTCCTGGAAGTGGCCCTCGTTGGCCACCACCTCAGCGAAATCACTCATCATCAAAACGATAGGCCACCTCGAGGCACGCCAACGCTCGAGGACGACGCGGATCTGCTCTACGCCGGTACTTGAGGTTGCGCTCCTCAGCGCCAGTATGTCCTGCACGGCGAGACCATAGGCGTGGTAGTCTGTCAACGAGCGTTTCCCGGCGTAATCGACCAGCTCCGCCGACCATAATCGGGCGGCGGCCAGATCACCGAGCCTGAGAGAAAGCGCGCTCCCTCCCCAGGCAAGCGCACAGCACAACGTGAAGGGGTGCTGTAGGTGTCGTGCCTCCTCGACCGACGTCCGGCCGGCTTCGGCGGCTTGATCAGGGAAGCCTTGGACCCAAAGAACACCCGCTAGGGCATAGCGCGCGACCACGCACTGATCGAAGCCGAAGCGACGAATGTAAGAGCGCCGGTCTGCGGGGGGCGGAGTTTGGAGCAATCGCTCGAGGCGAATGCGCGCGGAGCCGTGCTCTCCGGCGTAATGCAACGAGATGCCGAGCATCCGATCCGCCGTCGTCGTCGCGACCGGATCGGCGACTGTGGCAGCGACCGCCGCGGCCCGCCGAGCCAGGGCGAGCGTGGCCCGCACCTTGCCTAAACGCAGGTGATAGGCCCAAAAGGTATGGATGATGCGCAATTGGTATTCGGCATCGCCAAGCTGCTCGGCGAGCTCGAGCGCCCTGCTCAGGGCCGCATCGACCTCAGCGGTGATGCCCATCGCGAATTGAGGGGAGATTCCGAGTGCCGCCAGGAGCACCATCTCCAGCCGCGTGCCTCGCAAACCGGCCTCGTCGAGGCTGCGTATTGCGTCCTCCGTCCAACCGAGATATCCGGCCAGCGGCGACATCGAAACCCATAGCGGCACCGAGGCCGCCGCCAAACGCACGCCAACCGAACGATCCCCGCGGGGCCCGAACGCCCACCCAAGCGCGGCGCGAAGATTGTCGATCTCCGATGCATCGGCGGCGGACATGTCGTCCACGTTCGCGCAGTCGGCTGTCGAGGCCTCAAAAAGGTCCCGGTAATATTCCGCGTGACGTTGCGCGATCGCCTCGCGCTCGCCGCTATCGGCAAGCTTCTCGAGAGCAAAGGCGTGCGTCGTATCCAGCAGACGGAAGCGCGGTTCCGCGTCGTGCACATCTGCGACGACGAGCGATTTCTCGGTCAGCTCCAGCACGAGGTCGGCAATTTCGTCTCCGGATTGGCCGGCATCGCCGGCCACCGCGGCGGCTCCGGCGAGCGTGAACCCACCGGCGAAGACGGCCAGCCGGAGAAAGATTGCCTGCTCAGATGCGGTCAGCAGGTCGTAGCTCCACTCCAGCGCGGCGCGCATGTCCTGTGATGGGCCAGGGCCGTGCGGCGGCCGCTTGTGAGCACCCGCAACCGATCTTCCAGCCGCGCGGCAAGGCCCCGGACACCTAGGACGCCGACCCGAGCCGCGCCGAATTCAATCGCGAGGGGAATTCCGTCCAGCTTGCGGCAGATCTCTCCGACGATGAAGGCATCTTCATCGCGCAGCTCGAACTCGCCGGTGCTCTCGGCGACCCGCTCGACGAACAGCTGGACGGCCGGGAAGCGCAGCGCCTCCGCGGCGGCAAGCTCGGCCGAAGCAGGCGGGCTCTCGAGCGGCCTCAGACGTTGAACATGCTCCCCCTCGACGCGCAGCGGTTCTCGGCTGGTCGCGATAATATGCACGCGCGGCGCGCCTCTTAGGATGGCCACGACCAGGCTGGCGACGGCATCTATCACGTGCGCGCAGTTGTCGAGCACGAGCAGCATTCGTCTTTCGCGGAGAGTGGTGACCAGGCCGGCGAGCGGGTCCGTAGGATTGACCTTGGCGCCAATGGCGGCAGCTACCGCACTCCGCACGAGGGTCGGATCGGCGAGCTGCGTCAGGTCGACGAGCCAAATGCCGTCCTTGTAGGCACCGATCAGCCGCTCGGCCACGGCTACCGCGACGGACGTCTTGCCGATCCCACCCGGTCCGGTCGCCGTGAGAAGGCGCTGCCTTGGCAGCAGGTCCACGAACTTGGCGATGAGATCGGAACGTCCGATCAAGGGCGTTATCAGGCCCGGCAGATTGTGCTGGTACGTCAATGCGGCTGGCTGCGGCGCCGAAGGAGCGACGTCGTTTGTGACCGTGACCCCCGCGACGAACCGGTAACCTTGCCGCGGGCTCGTCGCAAGGTAGCGCCGGCCGTCCCGCCCGTCACCAAGCGCCCGCCGCAGGGCGGCGACCTGGAATTTCAGATTGCCCTCGACCACGTTGGTGCTGCCCCAGACGCGGGTGATCAGCTCTTCCTTGCTGACAAGTTCGCCGGGTCGCTCAAGGAGTGCAATCAGGACGTCCAATGCGCGACTGCCGAGTCGGACCTGCGTCTCGCTGTCGAGCAGGAGCCGCTGGCTTGGAATCAGGCGAAAGGAGCCGAACCTGAACGTGCGCTCGGCAGAGAGGGGGGCCGGATCGGGCATCGGAGCTAGCTCGCGCAAGGGCACCCTGGCAGGATGGTAGAACCGGTGCGGGGCATCCGTCTATGGCGTCCCAGATTACCGTCCTCGTCGCCTCGGATCGAAAAAGTGAGGCTGGTTCTTTAGGCAGACGGCTAGCGGACCGGGAGGAGCGGTGAGGCCCGGCTCCAGACGCTTACCACAACTTACCGCGACTAACCCGACCTCACTCCGCCCGGCGGACCCGCCGTGCAACGATGCGCCATCGCAGTCCGCCAGCTATCGATCTGCCGACGGTGCGAATCTACATCGGTGACGCGGAGGCACGCATTCGGCAAACCACTCGAGATCGAGCAGGTGCCGATCGCGACGCCCGGCCAGTGGAAAGACGCAGGTCCGGTCGATCGAGGTCCCGACTCGCGGATGCAAGCAACGGCAAGAAGATAAGGCATGGCCTCTGAGTCGGCGTGATCGGCGCCCCTTCCGGAGAACGTCCAATGGCAACGACCGTGGCTGACCAATTCGCGGAGACCCTCGCCGCTGCGGGCGTCAAGCGGATCTACGGGATCGTGGGGGACAGCCTGAACGGTTTGACCGACGCCGTCCGTCGACAAGGCAAGATCGAATGGTTGCACGTCCGTCACGAGGAGGTCGCCGCATTCGCGGCCGGCGCCGAGGCGCATCTGACGGGCGAGCTCGCGGTCTGCGCGGGGAGCTGCGGACCGGGCAACCTGCATCTGATCAACGGTCTGTTCGACTGTCACCGCTCCCGCGTGCCCGTGCTCGGCATCGCCGCGCAGATTCCTTCGGCCGAGATCGGCAGCGGCTATTTCCAGGAAACCCATCCGCAGATGCTGTTCCAGGAGTGCAGCCACTGTTGCGAGCTCGTGTCCGGCGCCAATCAGATGCCGCGCGCGCTCGAGGTCGCGATCCGCCAGGCGGTCGGCAGGCGCGGCGTGTCGGTGCTGGTGATCCCCGGCGACGTGGCGCTGCAGCCCGCCAGCGATGCGCCGCCGGCGAAGGTCGACGGGCTCCTGCCGCCCACGCCGGTCGTAACGCCGTCGCGAGACGATCTCGAACGTCTCGCGGGACTGCTCAACGGTGACACTCGGGTGACGATCCTGTGCGGCTCGGGATGTGCCGGCGCCCATGACGGGCTGCTGACGCTGGGCCAGCACCTCCAGGCGCCCATGGTGCACGCGCTGCGCGGCAAGGAGCATGTCGAGTGGAACAACCCCTACGACGTCGGCATGACCGGGCTGATCGGCTTCTCGTCCGGCTACTACGCGATGCGCGACTGCGACGTCCTGCTGATGCTCGGGACCGACTTCCCCTATCGGCAGTTCTATCCGAATGGCAGCGTCCGCATCGCGCAGGTCGACCTACGGGCGGAGAACATTGGCCGCCGCGCCGCGGTCGATCTCGGCGTCGTCGGTGACGTCCGCGCGACGCTCGAGGCGCTGCTGCCGCTCTTGGAGCAGAAGCGCGACGGGACGCATCTCGCCCAGGCACAGCAGCATTACGCAAAGGCGCGCAAGGCGCTCGACGAGCTTGCCGTCGGCACGTCCGGCAAGCGGCCGATCCACCCCCAGCAGATTGCCAAGGCGATCAGCGACCATGCGGCCGAGGATGCCGTCTTCACCTGCGACGTCGGCCTGCCGACGGTCTGGGCCGCGCGCTATCTCGCGATGAACGGCAGGCGGCGGCTCCTCGGCTCTTTCTGGCACGGCTCGATGGCGAACGCGATGGCGCAGGGCCTCGGCGCCCAGGCCGCGTTCCCCGGCCGGCAGGTGATCTCGCTCTCGGGCGACGGCGGCTTCACGATGCTGATGGGCGACTTCCTCACCCTGGCGCAGCACCGGCTCCCGCTGAAAGTGGTGGTGTTCAACAACGGCACGCTCGGCTTCATCGAACTCGAGCAGAAATCCACCGGGTTCCTCACGTTCGGGACCGAACTTGACAATCCGAACTTCGCGGCGATGGCGGAAGCCGTCGGCATACGCGGGATTCGGCTCGAAGATCCGGCCGAGGTGGATGAGGGGATCGCGGCTGCCTTCGCCCACGACGGGCCGGTCCTGGTCGATGCGGTCGTGAACCGGACGGAGCTCGCGATGCCGCCTTCGATCACGCTCGAGATGGCGAAGGGGTTCACGCTCTACATGGTGAAGGCCCTGATCAGCGGCAGGGGCGATGAGATCATCGACCTCGCCCGGTCAAATCTGTGGCGCTAGCGCCGACGGTCGGCAAGGCGCCGTCGGTTTGTTGGACCGGCCGGATGCGGCATGTGCGGACTGGAGAGTTTGGCCGAAGCCAACCGTGC
>JBKPDM010000372.1:0-8434 GCA_046727895.1 Pseudomonadota bacterium
CACTTGCTTCGCGGTCTCTTCGGCCAGACGGCGCTGATCTTCCGACGTCAGAATCTTCCCGGTCACCGTGGTGGCGGCCTGCACGACCAACCGACCGACCTCGCGTTTGAGTTCGGCGATCATCTGGTCGTGTTCCTGAGCGACGGCTTCGCGTGCCTTGATCATAATTTGTTCCGCGGCCGCGATGGCCTTCTCGGTTTCCTGCTGCCGCACCCGGGCGGCTGCGGCCCGGGCTTCCTCGATGAACTTGCTCGCCTGGGCGTGCGCCTGCGCCATCACTTCCTGGCGCTGGGCTTCGGTCCGGGCCAGTTCGGCCTTTATTTGCTCGGCATGGGCCAGGCCCTGAGCGATTTGTTGACGCCGGAGGTCGAGCATCTTGAGGACTGGTCGATAGGCGAACCGGTAGAGGATAGCGCACACGATGCAGAAGCTGGCTACCTGGGCGAAAAGCTGAGGCCAGTTTACACCGAAGGTCGTGGCAATCCGTTCGATGGGTCCGCTACCGACTGCTTGCGTCATCACCTGCCTCACTAATAGGGGAGGAGTTCATGATCATACACTTGCACTCTACCGAAGCTGGGCTGCGCTTGGTCGGTGTACCCAGGAATGGCGTAATGCCCCAGTACTCAACCACGCGTGTTGCGATGGACTCGGCTTCCGGTTCCGCCTCCTTTGCCCACACCATTCCTGGACAGCGCGGCCTTTGCTTGTGCCCCCTGCGATTTCTCCCTATCCCGCCAGGAACAGGGCGTAGAACACGATGGCCTCAGTGAAAGCAATGGCCAGAATCGACTGGACCAGAATGGGCGTTGCAGCGCCGGGATTGCGCCCCACGGCGTCCGCCGCCGACTTGCCGATCCAACCAACCCCCAGGGCCGCGCCAAGAGCTGCGAAAGCAACGTGTAGGTTCCCAGTGACGTTCATTACTCCTCCTTCCTTTCCCGTGGCCATCGCGGTCGACTATTGCTCAAGCGCCCGAAAGGCTCATCCACACGCGCTCGCAGATCCTTCCTCCTTTTGCGGGCACATCAGCAGAGTGAAGACCGCGCACAACAACATGAAGACAAGCGCCTGTACCAAGCCCACGAGCAATTCCATGAAATAAAACGGGATCGGCAAGAGCCACCCGAGACCAGGGACCAACCGGGACATTGTCTCCAACATGTTTTCGCCGGCAAAGATGTTGCCGTACAGCCGAAAGCTCAACGATACTGGGCGAAAGAGAATCGAGATGATTTCCAGCAACCCGGCGGCGAAGAACACGATGATCATCAGCACTTTCAGGAGCCCAGTGCTCTCGCCCTTTGGTGCAAATAGCTCTTTGAGGAATCCAACCGGACCCACTTCCTGCAGCGCCCAAATGATCCAGCAGCCGAAGAACACGAGGGCCATGGCGAGCGTCAGGTTGAGATCGGCATTCGCCCCGCGAAACAACGGTTGATCGACCACGAATCCGTGGGGGGTCTGATGTCCCCACCCGATCGTGCCGGCGCCGGGAATGAGGCCCATCCAATTGGCGGATAGAATGAAAAGGAAGACAGTTGCAAGGAACCAGAACGTGCGCTTGACCAGGCGCGGCCCGATGATCCGCTCCAGAAAATCGTACAGGCCCCCGACGAGCCATTCGAAGAGATTCTGCGCTCCGGCGGGAACATCTTTCATGTCCCGTGTCGCGACCCGGGCAAAAATGATCAACCCCACCGCCACGATCCAGCTCACGACCATCGAATTGGTGATGGGGAAGCCGAAGGGGCGGGCGATCTCGACTGCCTTCTGAGGCAGGGCGTGTTCCTCCGTTTCAGAGACCGCCGGAGGCAAACTGGCCTGTTCGGCATTTCCGTGGCCAGCCACGTCGTTTGCCGACGTCACGGATCCCGCCTGCGCTGCTTCGTTCCGCCCAAAGGTCGAGCCGGCGTCTAAGCTCATGAGCAAGGCGGCAAAGAGCAGCAGTGGCACCTTGAGCCGGACGGCGGGGCCGAGACTTTTCGGCAAGTAGCGTCTCACACCGACCTCACGGGTCATCATCGGCTTGGGCAGCTTACCGAAGGCCTGCGGCTGCCACTGGTCCATCCGGCTCTTCTCCATGTGGGCGAAGATCGCGCCGCCGAAATACAGGTACGCCCGGTAGCACTCAAGACCGCCAGGCACGGTCTCGAAGTCGAGCCAGCCGAAGACCAAGGGGAAGGTGATGGCCACCGCGAGCAGGCATCCTCACATGATGAGCAGGTGTACCATGCCGCGGAAGGCGCCGCGGGTGAAGATGAACCGGTCGGCCACGAGGTCGGTCGAGACGTGCCGCAGCCAGTCGGCTGCTGCGCTTCCTTGCCGCCGGCATAGAGCCGGATCATGGTGTTCATGACCTGGCCATGATCCTCGCGCGTCGCCTTGTCGATGACATTCTGTTTCAGCCGGGACAGGGAGCCGAACGGGTCGATCATGCCTCGCCGACGCCGAGATGGGACTCGCTCTGTCGGCGCAAGCGGCCCTGCATCACATGCCCACATGACGAGTATCGTCCCACAGTCGAATTACCGGCTGGGTAAGGTCGTGCTCATAACCGAGCGCACTCAGGCTCGCCGTGCTCAGGAGGAAGAATCTGCCGGCCCCCTGCTCGACACCGAGCCAGCGGGCGGCGAGCACCCGCAGGAAGTGCCCGCTCGAAAAAAGCAGCACGTCTCCCTGGACGGCGCGCACACGGCTCACCACGCGGTCGGCCCGGGCGCCGACCTCGTCCGGTGTTTCTCCTCCGGGACAGCCGTCGCGGAAGAGCTGCCAGTCCGGACGCTCTGCCCGGATCTCGGCAGTGCGACGGCCCTCGTACTGGCCGTAGTTCCACTCGACCAAGTCGGGATCGGCCTTCGCCACCGCGGCGAAGCCGGCCAGCTCACACGTCCGGAACGCGCGCCGCAAGGGACTGGTGAACACCCGGGCGAACGTCAGCCCCGTCAGCCGTTCCCCGAGCCGGCGCGCGTTGCGCTCGCCACGCTCGGTCAGCGGGATATCCGTGAGTCCGGTGTGCTGCCCCGAGAGCGACCAGGCCGTCTCACCGTGCCGCGCTAGGTACGTGACGGGAAGCGTCGCGCTCATACGACCCCTCCCGTCGCACGCAACGCGCACTGGTCCGACCACGAAGCAGGCAAGAACGAACCCACGCGGCCCCAACTCTGGCCGTCGACTGGGGGTGCCAGGGGATCGGCGCGTCCGAGCAGGGATGGCAGGATGTGACCGAGCATACTTGCAGACGACCGTTGAGCCATGCGTTGCACCCTGCCGAGCGTTCGCAAGGGCCGTGCCGTCGCGAAACCAAAGCGAAGCGAAGAGGAAGACGACGTCCCTACGCCGAGTCCGCGGCGCCGCGGAGCCGTGGATGGCGATGCCACGGCAAAACTGACGAGGCGTCGGCACGACGGCTTCCAACTCAGCGGCCTCGCACGCCGGCGCCTCACCTCGGCGGGTCTGACGACTGGTCGGCGAGCCGGTGCACGAAGACGCCGCTGTCGAATCGCGAGAAGGCGTCGAGAGATCGTCTCGAGGCCACCGGCGGCCATGTCCGTCACCGAGAGAGGAACTTCCTGAGGAAGGCGAAGAGCGGGGCCAAACCCACGGCCACGATGAGCCATCCGCCCTTCGGGAACTTCTCCGGCGGCGGCTGTCTTGACGCACGCCGCTCGTCGAGCCGAATCACGACTCGGTCACCCGCCGAGCGCAGGGACGTCACCGACCGCGAGGCGTCCCGCGACCGGAGCGCGCGCGCGGGCGGAAGGTCACGACGCAGGCGGGCTGCTGCCTTGCGGCGGCTCCGTGCACCGCGTCCTGCTGGGAGATTGCCGCGCCAGGGCGGAGATTCCCTCTCGACGTCGGCATCAGGAGCCTCGTCGTTTGGGCGTCACGCTCGTCCATCCTTTACGATGAAGGTGTCAGTAGCAGTAGGTCTCGTTCCCGATCTTCCGACAGAGGCTCGGGTCCGCGCCGACGTCTTGCAGGTCAATCTCGAACCGGCGCCAGGGTGCCGCGCGGTCCTCCCGGAGTCCGCTGTCGCCGTGGAATGAGTGTATCGGGAACGACCGTGCGTAGGTCGGCACCTCGGCGGCTTGCGTGCCGATCAGCACTCTGCTCGCCCCGACCCCACATTCGACCTGCGTCCCGAACCATCGACACGCCGCGGACGCGTGGGCCGCGACCGCGAGCACGCCCACCATGATCAGCACACGCATCCATGAACCTCCGAAACGTCCCGAGTGCACAATCTGGGCCATCGCCGGGCTCGCATCCCGGAGCGCACGGAGGGAGCCCGCTGCCTGCCCAACTTCGGCACGTATGCCGAGACTTCGGCAGACAGTCCTTGGTCGCGGGCCGCGGCATGTGTGCGACGCGGACGGCGACATCGGTCGCAGTTCACCGTGAGCAATGCTGCGGGCCGGTGGCCGGTCTGGGAGGCTGCCACTAGCTATCGCGCGCTGTGGCGAACGCGGAAGAGACGCACTCCCACGGCGAGCATAGCCGTCCCGTAGGCGAGGAGCACGACGGCCGGCAGCAGCACGGCCTGCAGGCCACCTTCGCGCAGGATCAGGTCGTTCAGGCCGCGCATCGACCAGCTGGTGAAGACAGCCGGCGAGATGCGGCTCATCCAGTCTGGCTGCATCGACTGTGGCCACCAGAGACCGCCCAGCGCCGACAACGCCATCACCATGGAGAGCCCGAGAGGGAGGGTCTGCTCGCGCGACTTGGAGAGTCCCGCGACCAGCATGCCCGCCGCCACCACCGCGAAGACCGACGCGGCGGTGAGCAACAGGAAGCCGACCGGCGAGGTGCCCAGCGACACGCCGAACACGAAATGGGCCCAGGCGAGCAGCACGATCATCTGCACCACGCCCACCACGAAGCGCGCGGCCAGCTTGCCGAGCAGGATGCGCGTGAAGCCGCCCGGCGCCACCAGGAGGCGGGCGAGCGTTCCCCAGTCGCGCTCCTCGTGCATGCTCATGGACGTGCCGAAGACGACCGCGAGGAGCACGAACATGAGAGCGAACCCCGGGACGCGTTGCTCGAAGACGGTGACCTCCAGGCGGTTCCCGGTCAGATTCTGCTCCTTGAGCGATATCTTGTCCTCCGCGAATGGGTCGGCCAGGGCGGCCGCCTCCTTGTCCATCAGCAGCAGGAGGACCTTCACTCCCTGGAGGTCGCTGCCGGAGGCGGGATCGGTCAGCAGCAGGATCTCGCTCGAGCGCCCCTGGAGGTACTGCTTGCTCAGCTGCGGCGGAAAGATGATCGCCGCGGCCGCCTCGTGCTTGTCGCGTACCAGATGCTCGGCCGCGGTCCGGCTCATCGGCCGGACGTCGGCGTGCTCCCCGAGCAGCTTGATGAACGTGCTGGCCACCGGGCCGCCGTCCTGGTTCACCACCGGGACCAGCAGCTGCGGGCCGTCGTCGCCGTGGAAGAGCCCTTCGGCGATCACGGTGATGACCAGGATCGGCATCAGCAGCGAGAACACGAGCGCGCTGCGGTCGCGCAGGAAGATGCGGAGGTCCTTGCGGAAGACGGCCAGCATGAGTCAGGACGCGCGCCCGCGCACGGGTGCCGCCACGATCGTCAATCCCGCAGCTCCTTCCCGGTGAGTTCGAGAAAGACGTCGTCGAGCGTCACCGGCGTGACGCGGGTGCGGAGCACACCGTGGCCCATGGCCGACAGGGCGCGGTAGATCCGTGGCAGGGCATGCTGGGCACGCTTCGTGAAGAGGCGCACCTCGCTCCCTACGGTCTCCACTTTCTGCACGCCTTCCACCGTTTCGAGCGGCGCGACGCTGTCCGGCGCCGCGAGGAGGCGCAGCTCGATCACCTCGGTGGCCTTCGTCAGCGTCAACAGCTCGGGCAGCGTGCCGCAAGCGACCACCTGGCCCTCGTCCATGATGGCGATGCGATCGCAGAGGTTTTCGGCCTCTTCGAGATAGTGGGTCGTGTAGAGGATGGTGGTGCCCCGGGCACGCATCGCCCGCACGGCGTCGAAGATGTGTGCGCGCGACTGCGGATCGACGGCAACGGTCGGTTCGTCGAGGAGGACGAGGCGGGGTCCGCTCACCAGCGTGCAGCCCAGGTTGAGCCGCCTGCGCATGCCGCCCGAATACGTGGACACGCGGTCGTCCTTGCGCCCCACCAGCTCGACGGCCTCGAGCGCCTCCGAGACACGCCGCCGCCTCTCCGCGCGGGGCACGCCGTACAGCTCGGCGAAAAATGCCAGGTTCTCCTCGGCGGTGAGGCCCGGGTACAGTGCCTCCTCCTGCGGAGCCACGTTGAGGAGCCGGCGCGCGGCGTCCACGTCGTGCACGACGTGCTTGCCATGGACCCAGGCGTCGCCCCTGGTAGGTCGGATGCGGGTGGATATCATCGAGAGGAGCGTGGTTTTGCCGGCGCCGTTGGGGCCGAGGAGACCGAAGATCTCCCCCTCGGGAATCTCGAGCGAGACGCCACGGACGACTTCGCGGCCGGCGTACTCGCGCCGCAGATCGCGCAGCACGACCGCGCTCGACACCGCCCGCAGCCGGGGGCGGGGCTCGGAGAAGGGGACGAATCGCAGGGAGGTCTTCATGTCGGATTCTCTCGGCGTTCCGATGAAGCGGCCTGGGGTGCCGGCTCCGCCACGGGCGAGCTGCGTGCCCAGGCCCATTCCTCGTCGCGGTCCTGGGCGGCGAGCGAGATCGCCCGCTGGCGCCGCTGCAGGTAGCCGTTCCGGGCCGCGCTGTAGAGGTCGAGCACGCTGTCCTCGACGTTCGCGAACAGCTTGAGGTTGAGGGAACGCTCGTTGACTGCAGTCACGATCGACTTGGCCTGGTTTGCGACGAACGGCAGGAGGTAGCCGACGGGATCGAGCGCCCCGTCGATGCCCCGGCCGATGGCGTCGCGCACCGTCAGCGGCGGCATGGTGGGAAGCACGAGGTAGGGGCCCGGACCGATGCCGTACAACGCCAGCGTCTCGCCGGAATCGGCCTCGCTGGGGTCGACGTGCATGAGAGATGCGACGTCGATGAGCCCTGCGACGCCAACCGTGGAGTTGACGGCGAAGCGCGCCAGCTCGCGCCCCGCGCCGAGCGGCCGCGCCTGGAGCAGATTGTTCACCAGCCGGCGGGGGGTGTCCAGGTTGTTGAGCAGCCGGGCGAAGCTACGGCGGGCGATCTCTGGGGAGATCTTCGCCCACCCCGTGGCTGCCGGCTTGATCAGCCAGCCATCGAGGACGTCGTGGTTGAAGGAGAACATGCGCTGGTTGAAAGACTGCCAGGGGTCGTAGTCGGCCTCGTCCTCCGACTCGTCCGACAGAGTGGCGCCCTCCGTGAGGCCATGGCTCCGCACCGTGCCATCGGCTCCCGTCGCCCCCGAGGGCACGCCCGGCGAGTGAGCGCAGCCGACGGCCATGCCGACAGCCAGCACGAGAGCGAGGAGCCACATGGCCGAAATCATCCGAGGCGGTGTCGCGTTCTGCATGGGTCTCATGACTCCTTTCGAGGCAGCTTGCATTCGCTGTCCCGGGCTCCGGACGATTTACGGTCTGTTTATTCGCCTTGAGTGCGAATCGCTCGCTGACCTGTGCGAGACGCGAAGCATCGGTCACTTCCCGCCATCGGCCGCACGGGCCGCCAGCGCTATGATGCCGAGGGCGATCATGATGTGGAGCAGAACGATGTCGACGTGCATGGCGTGTCGTCTTCCGATCTCGGGGCCGACGCCCCACCATGCCTAGCAGTCGCCATGCCACTCGGCGCCCTTGCTGTGCCGAACGCATCGCACTGGTGCGAGCGTTTCCCCGCCGACGGCTCGGCACATCTGCCGAGATGTCGGCGAGGTCACCGGCGCTCACCGGCTCCGCCGCGATGGCGATCGCCAGATCGCGCGACGTGAGCGCGGCAGCAACGCGGACGACAAGATCGTCTGCGCGTCCCGGACCGCTGTCGAACGGCGTGCAGACCAACGCCTCCACGAGCGCCCAAGCCTCGATGACGCCCGGAGGCGGCGGGCTTCCGAAATGGAGGGGGGAACCCGGAAGCCCGCCGCGAGGGCGAGGACCACAGCAACCGAAGTCCGGTCGCCATGGTCTCGATCATGTGTAAGGCCCGCGCCAGCTAGACGCTGTCTGCGGGCGAGGTGCAGCTGCGGAATCAGGCCGGCCGGGCGACGGCGGGGCCGCTTCAGGACGGACCACGCTGCAGGACGAGTGACGCGACGGCCGCGCTGCGCAAGACGGGCGCCGTCACGGGACCGCCGAAGCCTGCCCGGCGACGATGAGGTCAGGAGTGGGCATGGCCGTGCTCCGGGCGCGCGAGACCACAGCGCCCGTGCAGGCCGGACAGCAACCAGCGTCACGCGCCGACGCCTTTGGGCTCGGAGTTGCCGAGCAGCACCAGGGCGTTGAACACCGACTCCCACTGCTCGCGATGGACGTAGTGCTCGAT
>JBKPDM010000373.1:0-3761 GCA_046727895.1 Pseudomonadota bacterium
GTCCTGCACAATCCTGCTGCCGGCCGCGGCAACGTCTCTGCTGACGATCTGTTGGCGGCACTGGCTGCCGGCGGCATCGCGTCCCGCTACTGCTCGACCAAGCAACCGGACTTTGCGCATGCACTTGGGGAGCCGGCAGACCTGGTTGTGATGGCGGGCGGCGATGGCACGGTCATGAATGCCATCGGCCATCTTCGCCATCGGAGCATGCCGATCGCGATCCTGCCGCTTGGCGGCGCGAACAATATCGCCCGGTCGCTTGGTATTACGGCCGATCCTCTCGAGACCGCTCGCGCGGGCTGGCGGGAGATCGCGGCGCGTCGCCTCGACATCGGCACCGCCATCGGCCCGTGGGAAAAACGGCTGTTCGTCGAAGGGGTCGGAGTCGGCGCGGTCGCCGAAGCGATGTCCGCCATCGCTGAGCGGGATGTCAGTGGGCCCGAGAAGTCTGGGCTTGCGCGCCAAGCGCTCGTCGAGATGCTGACCGCGGCACGACCGAGGAAGGTCAGGCTCACCATCGACGGGCAGGAGGTCACATGCCGATGCCTGCTTGCCGAAATCATGAACATCGCGTCGACCGGACCCAGGCTGTTACTGGCACCCGCTGCCGATCCGGGAGATGGCTTGCTCGACCTCGTCTGCCTCGAGCCTGAGGCTCGCGCTGAGATGCTGGCCTGGCTCTGGGCCTCATCCGAGCGCGCGCCGCCACTTACGACGCGACGGGGATGCACCTTTGCCTTCGAATGGCGCCATGAGCGGCTGCACGTCGGCGATGCGTTCTTCGCGCCACCAGAGCGACCCTGCTCCGTCGGCGTGGTGCTGCTGCCCGATCCGGTAACCGTTCTGGTGCCGGCAGGCATCCGGGCTCCGCCTTGAGATCGCGAGTCTGCCAGTGGCTGGAGGAATGATGTGAGCCAACAAGGATCTGACCGAGACGAGGCGACGGGACCGTCTGATGCGGTGCTGCTGGAGATCGAGGAGACGGCGCTCGAGCTGGCCCGGCTGGCCGGAGCGGAGATCCAGAGCGCGCTCGGCCGCACGCTCGCCATCCGATACAAGAAGTCGGCAGAAGGAGCGCCAGCCTTCCGCGACCCCGTGTCCGAGGTCGACCACGCGGTCGAGGTCCTGATCCGCGCCCGCCTCGCGGAGCGCTTCCCAGAGCACGGGATCATCGGCGAGGAGTTCGAGGAGGCGAGTCGTGCGCACGACTTCCTGTGGGCGATCGATCCGATCGACGGCACCACGAACTTCATCAATGGCTTCCCACTGTTCGCGGCCTCGATCGGCATTCTCCATCGGGGGCGCCCGCTGGTAGGGGCGCTTTGGTGCTCGGCCAGCCACGCTCTGCGCGCCGGCGTCTATCACGCCCGGGTTGGGGGGAGGCTCCGCTTCGAGGGCGAGCCTCTCGCTCTCGAGGCCAAAAAGGCCGTACGCCGCCACCTCGCCGGCGAGCCCTGGGCGGGCTCCGATGGCGGTCTGCCCTGGGACGTGCGCAAGACTGGCTCAGCGGCCATCGAATGTGCCTTCGTCGCCGCCGGACTGCTACGGGTCGCTCGCTTCGCGCGGCCGAACATCTGGGACGTCGCCGGTGGCGTGGCGCTGGTCCGGGCAACAGGCGGCGAGGTGCGTTCGGAGACCGCGCAAGGCTGGACCCCACTCGAACGTTTCGTGGTCGATGACGCAGAGCAGGGCGACGTCCTTCGTCGCTGGCGCCGCTCGGTCATCCTGGGCGAGCCGGAGGCGGTGGAGATCATGTGCCGCCGGTCAGGCTGAGACCGCGAGCTCACGAGCGGTTCCCGATTGTGGCAGTGACGCGAGCGCTCGCGGACGCAGCCCAAGCAGCCCGGGCGGCCGGCCTGCTTTACGTTTCTGACACCACGCCCGGCATCAGCCGGCGGCGGGCGGGCAAGGGATTTGCCTATCGTGCGACGGATGGACGGCCGATCAGGGATCGGCTCAAGCTTGCCCGAATCAGGTCACTTGCGATTCCGCCCGCGTGGACGAGCGTCTGGATTTGCCCGAATCCGAACGGCCATCTCCAGGCGACTGGCCGGGACGCGCGGCGGCGCAAGCAATACCGCTACCATCCCGAGTGGCGCGCGGTGCGCGACGGCGCCAAGTTCGACCGTATGCTCGCATTCGCCCGGGCACTCCCTCAGATTCGGGCTCGCGCAATGCAGGATCAGGCGCGCCGCGGCCTGCCGCGGGAGAAAGTCCTCGCGACCCTCGTCCGCCTGCTTGAGATCACCCTGATCCGGGTCGGCAATCGGGAATACGCCCGCGCTCACCGGCGCGGAGGCCGCGCTGGCAGTCAACAACAATGCCGCGGCGGTGCTGCTGACGCTGGCGGCGAGGTGATCGTTTCCCGGGGCGAGCTGGTCGAGATCGGCGGCTCCTTTCGGATTCCGGACATCATCGGCCAGAGCGGCGCCCGCCTGGTCGAGGTCGGCACGACCAACAAGACGCGGCTTGCGGACTACGCGCGCGCGCTCACACCCGAGACACGCGTGCTGCTCAAGGTCCACCCGAGCAACTACCGGATCGTCGGCTTCACCGCCGCGGTCTCGACGGGCGAGCTGGCGGCGCTCGGCCGCGAGCGGGGTCGGCCCGTGGTCGAGGATCTCGGCAGCGGCAGCCTGATCGATCTCCGTCGCTTCGGCCTGCCCTACGAGCCGACGGTTGTCATGGCGCTCGGCGCCGGCGCCGACCTCGTGACCTTCAGCGGTGACAAGCTGCTGGGGGGACCGCAGGCCGGGCTGATCGTCGGCCGCCGTGCCCTGATCGCGCGGCTCGAGCTGCATCCGCTGCTGCGCGCGTTGCGCCCGGACAAACTGACGCTGGCCGCGCTGCAGGCGACGCTGAGCTTGTACCGCTATCCCGAGCGGCTGCGGCAAACGCTGCCGGTGCTCGAGCTGCTGGCCCAGGACGAAAGTGTTCTGCAGGCGCGGGCCGAGCGCCTTCGGGAAATGCTCGCGGCGGTCGACGAGCTTGGCAGGCGGCTGCAGGCCCACCGGCCGGCCGTGGTGGCGCGGATCGGGAACGATTGCCTAGTCATGGACATGCGCACCTTGCGCGATCACGAGGTCGCGGAGGTCGGTCGGGCGCTGCGTGAGGTGCTGACGTGAGGACGCTACTTGCGGGCGTCATGGGCCACGTCGATCACGGCAAGACCGCGCTGGTCAAGGCGCTGACCGGGATCGACACCGACCGGCTGCGCGAGGAGAAGGAGCGCGGTCTGTCGATCGTGCTCGGCTTTTCCCACTGGCGACAGGTGACGGCGGCGAGATCGACCTGATCGACATGCCTGGGCACGAGCGCTTCGTGCGGACGATGATCGCGGGAGCGACCGGGATCGATGCCACCCTGCTGGTGGTGGCGGCGACCGAAGGCATCAAGCCGCAGACCCTGGAGCACATCGAGATTGCCCGGCTGATCGGCGTGCGCCAGGGCGTGATCGCGATCACCAAGTGCGATGCGGCGTCGCCGGACGAGGCGGACAGGGTCGCCGCAGAAGCCGCGTGCTTGCCGCGGCTAACGGGTTGCCTGGGCTCTCCCGCGTTCGCACTTCGGCGCTGACCGGTCAGGGGCTGGATGCGCTCGCGGCCCGGCTCGCCGTGCTTCTAAGCCGAACTTTACCCCGATTTTCGACGAAATGATTGAGATTGCACGGGGATTTTTGCGTGCACTGACTACAGGGCGGGCTTGAGGCCGAGCAGATCGAGGACGCGCTGCTGGAGCGGGGTCGGGGTGGCGAGCAGTTC